>JBOFUF010000522.1:0-5263 GCA_051652445.1 Shewanella sp. | reverse complement strand
CTCACGATTACTGAAGGTAAGTATCATCAAGTGAAGCGGATGTTTGCTGCTGTGGGTAATCATGTGCAAGGTTTGCATCGTGAAAGTGTGGGCCAAATTGCATTAGACCCGGCCTTAGCACTGGGTGAATGGCGATATTTGACGGCTGAAGAGATAGCTTCAGTCTAACTCGTGAAGTTACAGAAATGCCGCCCGAATTTAGTGCGGTCGCTTAGAAGCCTGTTTAAACTCGATGTCTACAAGCTGACTGAGCATTAATACCAATTAAAACGCACTCCGAGGAGTGCGTTTTTATGTCTGAGTGGTGAGCTCTGCAAGCTTAGTGATTCGTTAAAATAGCAAACGGTGCATGGAATAACTTATCACGTTTAGTGACTAAAATTAGTGACTAAAATTAGTGGCGAAACATCGCAGAGATTGACTCTTCGTTGCTGACGCGACGAATGGCCTCAGCCAGTACCGCAGACATAGTCAACTGAGTGACTTTAGCCACTTTTAACATTTCTGGGCTTAAAGGAACCGTGTCAGTCACGATCACTTCATCAATCACTGAGTTTTCAATATTTTCAGCCGCTTTGCCAGAGAATACCGGGTGAGTCGCATAAGCAAATACGCGCTTAGCACCGTGCTCTTTTAACGCTTCCGCCGCTTTGCACAGAGTGCCGCCGGTGTCGATCATATCGTCAACGATAATGCAGTCACGACCCTGAACGTCACCAATGATGTGCATGACTTGAGCAACGTTTGCCTGTGGGCGACGTTTATCAATGATGGCTAAATCAGAATCATCCAACAGTTTTGCCACTGCGCGAGCGCGCACAACGCCACCGATATCAGGCGATACGACAACAGGGTTATCTAAATTCTTCGCTAACATATCTTCCAGCAGCACAGGGCTACCGAATACGTTATCAACAGGAACATCAAAGAAACCTTGGATTTGCTCAGCGTGTAGATCACAGGTCAACACGCGGTCAACACCGACGCTAGACAGGAAATCGGCAACCACTTTTGCAGTAATAGGTACACGGGCGCTACGAACGCGACGGTCTTGACGAGCATAACCAAAGTAAGGAATAACGGCTGTGATACGGCCTGCAGAAGCACGGCGCAACGCGTCAACCATAACGATGAGTTCCATCAAGTTGTCGTTTGTTGGCGCGCAAGTGGAGTGGATGATGAACACATCGGCTCCACGGACATTTTCATTAATTTGGACACTGATTTCACCATCGCTGAAACGACCAACCACTGCGTCTCCGAGTTTGCAAAATAGACGATCGGCTATCTTTTTAGCGAGACTGGGGGTGGCGTTCCCAGCAAAAAGCTTGATGTCGGGCACTGTATGAACCTCAGGCGTTTGCTTTATATTTTAGTGGCTAGAGTAACGACGATATAGGGACGGGAGGACCCCGAGGCGTTATCGTTAAGTGGTTACTCTAGAAGAAAGTCGTTTAAGGGTGACTGAGTCGCCTAATGAGCGGCGAAAGATTCATCCCTTGTGCAACAAATCCTTGCATTTCAGACGGTAATTTCGCCAAGGCTGCGAGAGCTTGTTGCTTTTGCGTGAATTCCCCGAACACGCATGCGCCTGTTCCTGTCATTCTCGCCGGCGCGTATTCTACCAGCCAGCCTAATGCCTTGGCAACTTGGGGGTATTTAGAAACAACGAGTTTTTGACAATCATTTGCCCAAGGTTGGTTCATTAAGCTATCTATGGCCAGTTTTGGAGTGGCGCGCGGTAAAAGTGGATCTTGGAACACGTCAGCGGTGGAAACATGGGCATCGGGTGCGATGACTAAGTACCAAGGCTCGTTTGGATTTACTGCTTGTAGGCGTTCACCCACTCCTTCGGCAAAAGCGGCGAAACCATGGATGAAAACAGGAATGTCGGCACCCAGTTTAAGGCCGAGATTAGCCAGTTCGTCGGTCGATAATTGGGTGTTCCATAGCGTGTTTAATGCCACTAATGTGGTGGCTGCATCCGATGAACCGCCGCCTAAACCGCCGCCCATAGGCAGATGTTTATCTAACCAGATCTCCGCGCCACCTTTAAAACCTGTGGTTTGTTGTAATGATTTTGCGGCTTGCAGAATTAAGTTATCGCTGTTAGCGACAACATTCGACATATTGGAGTGCAAAATCAGTTTGGGGGTTTTAGTGACCTTAAAATCGAGTATGTCGCAGTAATCGATAAACTGAAACAAGGTTTGCAGTTCGTGATACCCATCGGCGCGTCGACCATTGATGTGCAAAAACAGGTTGAGCTTGGCAGGTGCTGGCCAATGTCGAGAAATCGCAGCGGGCATGTTAAGGTTTCTCTCCGACTAGGATCGCAGGCTTGCCGAGGGCTTGCCATTGATTTAGTTGTAGCTTGAGTTGTAAATCACCACGTTCAAGCTTTAGTTGATGGGGCACGTTGGCGCCGCTTTGTGATTGCCAACTTAAAAAGGTGATCAGCCAAGGTGGTGGGATGTGGGTATTGGTTAGCTGCTTAAGGTTACCTTGGCTATCGCTTTCAAGTATTTGATCATTTGGGCCAACTTGACCTGTGATCCACAAAGGTAAATCGGCCAAGGGGATGGACCAACCGCTGACGCGTTCGAGTAAACGCTGGGCGTTATCGTCGCTAAAATCTTTGCCATCGATATGTAAGTGGGCAGAGTTCGAGGTTGAATTAAGCGTCAACACCGTTGTACCTAGCATAGTCGTGAGTGTGAGTTCATCGCGATCTTCACTGTGGCGCCAGTAGATATTGGCGCTGAGTTTATCATCAGGGGTTTTTATCGCTAGTTTTCCCTGTAATTCCCAAGCTTTGGCTTGGCGCGCATCATTGACTGTGATTGGGCTTAAGTCAGTCATCGGCGGCAAGGTTTCACACCCCGCCAGCAAGAGTAGGGCGCTTAAGGTAAAACAAGAGAAAATGGTTTTTGTGAGGCGCTTCAAATTATTCATCTATGACTGATATACCAAAGTCCTTATGATACGAGGGCTTGGAAAGAATACCAATGCCAAACGTAAAATTTCCATCGGCGGTCACTTAGATTTGTTCTCCTAGAGCAAATTCTGCCTTACCTATTATTGATAAAAAATTTAGGTAAGAAGTTAGACCTTTATTCGGTTTTGTTAAGCGTATTCAGTTTTTATTTGGGCCAATTCAGTAGAATGCCCTTATTAAGAGAGTCGCCAAGAATCTAGAAAGAGTCAGATGAGCCTTGTAGCAATCGGTATTAACCATAAAACAGCCACGGTAGACCTGCGTGAGAAAGTCGCCTTCTCTCCGGACAAAATTCATGACGCCATGAAGAGTCTGGCCAGTCGTACACGCTCGGGTGAAGCCGTTATTGTCTCGACCTGTAACCGCACTGAGTTGTATTGCAACAACGGCGATGAGGCCGACATTATTGCGTGGCTTGAAGAATATCATGGCCTAGAACATAAAGATGTTGCGCCTTGTCTCTATAATTATCACGGTCAAGATGCCGTAAGGCATTTGATGCGAGTGGCTTCTGGGCTTGACTCGTTGATCTTGGGTGAGCCGCAGATTCTCGGTCAAGTAAAGCAAGCTTTCGTTAAGGCCAAAGAAGCTGGCACAGTTGCCTTAACGATAGACAGACTCTTTCAAAATACCTTTTCAGTCGCCAAAAAAGTTCGCACCGACACTGACATTGGCGCCGCCGCAGTTTCTGTGGCATTTGCCGCGGTAAGCATGGCGAAACATATTTTCTCATCGATATCGACCACTAAAGTGTTGTTGATTGGTGCGGGTGAAACCATAGAGCTGGTGGCTAAGCATCTTAAAGATAACGGCGTGGCTTCAATGGTGGTGGCAAACCGCACACTTGAACGTGCCCAAGCCATGTGCGAGGAGTTTGGTGCAACAGCAATTACACTGGCACAGATACCAGATTATCTCCCAAAAGCCGATATCGTGATATCCTCTACCGCCAGCCCTCTGCCTATCCTAGGTAAAGGCATGGTCGAAAAAGCGCTAAAGCAGCGTCGCCATCAGCCTATGTTATTGGTTGATATAGCTGTTCCCCGTGATATTGAGCCGGAAGTCGCCGATTTGGATGACGCGTTTCTGTACACGGTGGACGACCTGCATAGCATTATTGAACAGAATATGGCTTCTCGAAAAGAAGCCGCCGAGCAAGCTGAAGTAATTACTGAAGAACAATCTTTCCTGTTTATGGAGTGGATCCGTTCTTTAGAGTCGGTCGACAGTATTCGCGAGTATCGCAGCCAGAGTATGGCGGTAAAAGATGAGTTAGTGGAACGTGCCCTGAATAAATTAGCCCAGGGCACAGATACTGAGCAGGTATTGATTGAATTAGCCAATCGCCTGACCAACAAACTTATTCACGCACCGACACGGGCCCTCACGGCCGCGAGCCGTCAGGGTGATTTGAATACTCTCGGTCAGTTAAGATCAGCGCTTGGATTAGATAAACACTAAGGTTAGCGAGTTAAATGAAGCAATCCGTTATCCGCAAGCTGGAAGGCTTGCTCGAGCGCAATGAAGAAGTCATGGCTTTGCTAGGTGATGCTAGCGTTATTTCTGATCAAGACAGGTTTCGCGCGTTATCGAAAGAATATGCCCAGTTAGAAGACGTTGTTGCAGGCTTTAAAGCTTATCAGCAAGCGCAGGCAGATCTCGACTCTGCCAAAGAAATGCTGGAAGAAGACGATGCTGACATGCGCGAAATGGCGCAGGAAGAGATGAAAGCCGCTAAGGCCAAGCTCGAGCAGCTCGAAGACGAATTGCAAATTCTATTACTGCCAAAAGATCCTGACGACGATAAAAACGCCTTTGTTGAAATTCGTGCTGGCGCAGGCGGCGACGAAGCGGCGATTTTCGCCGGTGACTTATTCCGTATGTACAGTCGTTATGCCGAAGCGAATCGGTGGCAGATCGAAATCATGAGCTGTAACGAAGGCGAACATGGTGGCTTTAAAGAAGTCATCATGAAGGTTTGTGGTGATGGCGTATACGGCAAACTTAAGTTTGAATCCGGCGGACATCGCGTACAGCGGGTGCCTGAAACGGAATCCCAAGGCCGGGTGCATACTTCTGCAGTGACTGTGGTGGTATTGCATGAGGTGCCTGAAGCGGAAGCGATTTCCATCAATCCAGCTGATCTGAAAGTCGATACTTATCGTTCATCAGGTGCGGGTGGCCAGCACGTCAACAAAACTGACTCAGCGATTCGAATCACCCATATCCCAACGGGGATCGTGGTGGAATGCCAAGATCAACGTT
>JBOFUF010000521.1:0-1910 GCA_051652445.1 Shewanella sp. | reverse complement strand
GCCACCTTTTGAATTGATGCAACACGGAAGTGGAGTGCCCTAGGCGCTCCGTCCCGGCGGCTGATGTTAATCACGGGGTAACGCACTTTATGCTGTGTTGGTTATTTTTAACTTAGCCCGCTAGGTCTGCAAATAACCGTCTTGCCTAAAGTGCGTTAAACTCCCGCTGAATCCTGCATCTTCAGGTTGTTTGGGTATCATATCCAGTACATTGTCAACGACGGCAACGGTTTGCAAGCCACGATTTGAAATGGGCAGCGTTACAGGGACAGTCTTCATGGCCTATGTTAAACTGACGCCAATTTTCCTCTTTGTATACTTTTGCATTGAATAGTCTACCTATCCACGCTCTGTTTGCGCCACTGCGGGCGGCGTTGTTAAGCCATAACCAAGTGATCCTTGAGGCACCCACGGGAGCAGGTAAATCCACGGCCTTACCTTTGGCTATGTTGGATTGGCCGGAAATTAGCGGGCGTATTTTAATGCTCGAACCTCGACGTGTGGCTGCGCGTAGCGTGGCGCACTATATTGCCCGTTGTCGGCAGCAGGCCGTTGGGCAGGAAGTCGGCTATCGTGTGCGCGGCGAAGCTAAAATCAGCGCCCATACCCGCTTAGAAATTGTGACAGAGGGGATACTCACGAAAATGATCCAACACGATCCCGAGTTAGCAGGGATTGGAATGATCATCTTTGATGAAATTCATGAGCGTCACCTCACCACTGATTTAGGTCTGGCTTTAGCACTCGAAGTACAAGCTTCGCTGCGCAACGATCTTAAAATTTTGGCCATGTCAGCAACCCTCTCTGGTCTTACGTTAGACCAACTGATGCCAGAAGCGGTGACCTTGCACAGCGAAGGCCGCAGTTTTCCTGTCGACATCGAATATCGCCCAGTGCCCACTCAGCAGCATTGGCTTGATCACCTCGGTCGCTGTGTGATCGATCTGATTTCGGCCAGTAAGCGCATTGTGGATAACCCCTCGGCCAATAATGCTGTGCTGGTATTCTTACCCGGTAAAGGGGAAATTTTACGATTACAGCAGTTTTTGCGTGAACGTCTCGCGGCTGATGCGGTTTGGATTTACCCTCTTTATGGTGAACTTTCAGGCGCAGAGCAAGATAGCGCGATTGCAGCAACCATAGATGGCAGGCGTAAAATCGTGCTCGCCACTAACGTGGCCGAATCGAGTTTAACCATTGAAGGCATAGGGTTTGTCATCGACAGTGGCTATAAACGACAAGCGAGTTTTAATCCTAAAACCGGTGTTACCCGTTTAGGTTTGAAGCGGATTAGTCAAGCTTCGGCGACGCAGCGAAGTGGCCGCGCCGGACGTTTATCTGCGGGTGTGTGCGTTCGCCTGTGGAGCCAAGAAGAACATGGTCGCATGCTCAAGGCCGATGAACCCGAGATAAGCCAAGCGGATCTGGTGGCGATGGCCCACGATTGTGCTTACTGGGGCGCAAAATCCTTTAGCGAGTTGATGTTGTTAACGCCGCCGCCGAGTGTGCATGAGGCACTGGCATGGAAACTGTTACAAGATTTAGGCATGGTCGATACGCAACATAAACTTACCTCCCACGGTAAAGCGGCCTACGAGCTAGGGTGTCACCCAAGGCTTGCCCATATGTTATTGGGGGCAAAAGGTTTAGGTGCAAACAATGGGGGGGTAAACAATGTTAACGAGCAAGCAATGCAGTTGGGTAGTTTGGCTTGTCTATTGTCGGGAATTTTAGAGGCGCGCGGTTTACCTAAAAAGGGCGCCGATATCATGAATTACCTGCACTTTGCCTGTCAGGGGCAAGCCGGGCAGCAGGCAAAACAGTGGCAAAAAAAGCTCGCTCTCACGGCGAACTTGTCTCAAGTGGCTACCCATGCTCACCACAGCGATGTCGGATTGTTATTAGCGCTG
>JBOFUF010000520.1:0-3203 GCA_051652445.1 Shewanella sp. | reverse complement strand
TGACCTACTTTAAAACCTTCCGTGGCATGTATTTTACCGGTGACGGTGCCCGCCGTGATGAAGATGGCTACTACTGGATCACGGGCCGCGTCGATGACGTGATCAACGTATCCGGCCACCGATTAGGTACAGCAGAGGTTGAAAGTGCGCTGGTATCACACGAACACGTAGCGGAAGCTGCAGTCGTTGGCTACCCACATGATATTAAAGGCCAAGGTATTTATGCCTACGTCACGCTAACCCGCGGCACAGAAGAAACCGAAGAGCTACGTCAAGAGCTGCGTCAATGGGTTCGTAAAGAAATTGGTGCACTCGCCACCCCAGACCTCATTCAATGGGCAACAGGCTTACCTAAGACACGTTCAGGCAAAATAATGCGCCGCTTCCTGCGTAAGATTGCCGCTAACGAAGTGACCAACTTAGGGGATGCATCCACCTTGGCCGATCCCGCGGTGATCGAAACGTTGATTGAAGCACGCTTGAATCGTACTGAGTAATATCAGAGACACGAATAACGTCCACAACACTTAGTCTATGCCCAATAGGCTAAGTGTCACCTGAACCTCCCTTTTTAGCCCTCAGGTCAACAGTGAACCCTGTTGAGAGAGTGTGCGTGATTGCGATTTCTCTAGCTTGCCCCTCCAACCAGGGGCATTTTTTTTGCCTGTTATGTTAAGCTTGCAACCTCACTTTTATTCAGCATAGATTTTTTATCAGCGTGTCAGTCAAACTCAGAGACTATCAACAACAAGCAGTAAATGCCGCCATCGCCCATTTTAGGCAAAGCCAAGCTTCCGCCGTACTCGTATTACCCACTGGTGCAGGCAAAAGCATAGTGATCGCCGAACTGGCACGCATCGCCAAAGGCAGAGTCTTAGTGCTCACCCATGTGAAAGAATTAGTCGCACAAAATGCCGAGAAAGTCGGTCTACTGACGGCCGAGGCGAGTATCTATGCGGCGGGACTCAATCAAAAAACCACCAACGGCAAAACCGTCGTTGCGAGCATTCAATCGGCAGCGCGGGGATTAGCGCAGTTTGAACAGCCGTTTTCGTTAGTGATTATTGATGAATGCCACAGAGTCAGCCTTGAGAAAACTAGCCAATATCAGCAAGTACTCAACCATTTGCGTACGAAAAACCCCCAATTAAGAGTGCTCGGCCTCACCGCCACGCCCTATCGCCTTGGCACTGGCTGGATTTACCAGCAACACTACCACGGCAAAGTGGGGTCTCCCGAACACGGCGTGTTCGAACATTGCGTTTTCGAGCTGCCCATCAGACCACTCATTAAGCAAGGTTACCTCACAGCGCCAACCCTGTTTGATGGCTTAAGTGTCCAGTACGACTTCAGCCAACTCAAAGCCAATGAGAATGGCGAGTATGCTGAAGCCCAGGTTAACGATTTACTGGGACATTACGGCCGCGCGACCACTGCGATTGTGAAACAACTCATTGAACTGAGCCAACATAGAAAAGGCATTATCATCTTTGCGGCAACGGTGCGCCACGCCAATGAGATTTTTGGCCTACTTAACCAAACACATGCTGGGCAGAGCGCCATTATCACGGCGCAAACCCACGACAATGAACGTGACGAGACGATTGAGCGCTTTAAAGCCCAAGCGCTCAAATTTTTAGTCAACGTGGCAGTGCTGACGACAGGCTTTGATGCGCCCCATGTAGATTTGATTGCGATTTTGCGCCCTACCGCCTCAGTCAGTTTATTTCAACAAATGATCGGCCGTGGCTTGCGCATTGCTGAAGGCAAAAAAGATTGTCTTATCATCGACTATGCAGCCAACGGTTATGACTTGTATTTCCCCGAAGTCGGCCAAGCGAAACCCAACAGTAAATCGGTCCCCGTGCAAGTGCATTGCCCTGTATGCGATTTTGCCAATATATTCTGGGGACTCACGGACGACGATGGCGATATCATCGAACACTTTGGTCGCCGCTGTCAGGGTATTGTCGAACAGCAAGGTAAAAAGCGGCAGTGTGACTTTCGCTTTAGATCTAAATCTTGCCCTAATTGCGGCGAAGAGAATGATATTGCGGCGCGCATTTGTCAGCACTGCCAATCCACTCTCATCGATCCTGATAAACGCCTGCGCCAAGTGCTCAGCCAGCAGCACCATCATTTATTCCGCTGCCAGCATATGACACTCATCGACGATGGCGGCAATCTGCAAGTGCAATACCTCGATATCGACGGCAATACATTTAATCGCCGCTTTAAATTGCAAACGCCGGCCCAGTGGCGAGCCCTATATGCCTTATTCATCTTTCCCCATAGCCGTACACCGGGATTAAAACCCAAAAAATACACTAAGGTGACAGCGTTAATCAGCGACGCAGATAAATTCCGCATGCCCGATCTCTTACTGCTGAAGAAACATAAAAAAGGCTGGGATCTGCTCGAAAGCTATTTTGATTATCAAGGCCGCTATCAAATTGAAAATAAACGCGGCTGACATTATCAATTCACTTAGGCCTATGGTATAAAACGACTAAAGTAATCCTAAGGAGCTATTATGTTTGTTGTTATTTTTGGCCGTCCAGGCTGTCCTTATTGCGTTCGTGCTGTGCAATTATCTGAGCAACTCGTTGAAAAACGCGATGATTTTAAGTTCAGATATGTCGATATCCACGCAGAAGGCATTTCTAAAGCTGATTTAGAGAAAACTGTCGGTAAACCTGTTGAAACTGTACCGCAGATTTTCGTCGATGAGAAACACGTTGGTGGGTGCACAGATTTCGAGCAATATGTTCGCGAAAATAATTTGTTAGATTAAGCCCTACACATAGATAGCCCGCTTAATACACAAGGAGATCTTAGGTCTCCTTTTTTATTGATGAAACAAAATGGCTTAATATAAGCTAAAAATATATTTGAAATAAAAAGGAATATTTAGAGATTTTCTAAGAAAGGATATGAAATAAGAATTGAATAACTAAAGAAAAGTGGTGGGTCGTGAAGGATTCGAACCTTCGACCAATTGGTTAAAAGCCAACTGCTCTACCGACTGAGCTAACGACCCATCTGGTGTTGCGCTGATTTATACACTTTCAGTAAAGTGCTGTGCCGTGAAGGGTTCAAACCATTCGACTGATTGGTTAAAAGCCAACTGCCCTGGCTTTATAAAAAAAGCGACTGAGCTAACGACCATCGAGGTATTGCGACAAATAAGTGGTGGGTCGTGA
>JBOFUF010000519.1:0-15925 GCA_051652445.1 Shewanella sp. | reverse complement strand
GGCCATAGATATTTGTGACGATGAATACCTCGCGCAGCGTTATGGCGTATCGATCCCTGTGCTTAAAGCTTGGGATGGTAGAGAATTACATTGGCCATTTAACGCAACGCAATTACAAGAGTTTACAGGAGCTTAGTTTGAGTCTGGTTCGTATCAATAGTGGCTCTTTAGCCTATGGTTATACTCCGTTGTTACAAAAAGCGGATTTTACTATTCAACGCGGCGAGCGCGTGTGTATTGTTGGCCGTAATGGTGCTGGCAAGTCGAGTTTATTAAAAGTGTTATCCGGTGATGTACTGCTGGATGAAGGCGAGTTCAACATTGCCGGTAATGTGACCGTTAGCCGTCTACAGCAAGATCCGCCAAAAGCAGAGCAAGGTACGGTATACGCATATATCGCGGCAGGGTTAAAGGAAGTGGGCGAGGCGCTTGAGCGTTATCATCAACTGTCCCACGATGTGGCCCATGCCGAACCTGAGCAAATGGATCGCATGTTAAATGAGATGCAAGGTCTGCAAGAAACCTTAGATCACTATAATGGCTGGCAGTTAGATTCTCGCATCCAACAAAACTGCGAATTATTAGGCCTCGATCCTGACAAAGCGTTAAGTGAGTTATCGGGTGGTTGGCAGCGTAAAGTGGCCTTAGCTAGAGCCCTAGTGAGCGAGCCTGATTTATTGTTACTTGATGAGCCGACCAACCATTTAGACATAGACACTATCGAATGGCTTGAAAAGTTTTTACTAGATTATCAAGGTGCTATCGTATTTATCAGTCACGATAGGGGCTTTATTGCCCGTATGGCGACGCGGATTGTCGATTTAGACCGTGGCGTGGTGACCTCATGGCCGGGCAACTATCAAATGTATCTTGATGGTAAGCAAGAATGGCTGCGGGTCGAAGCCGAGAAAAATGCCTTGTTTGACAAGCGTCTCGCCGATGAAGAAGTGTGGATCCGTCAAGGCGTGAAAGCCAGACGTACCCGTAACGAAGGTCGAGTGCGCGCACTTAAAGCCCTACGTGATGAGCGCAGTGAACGTTTGAATCGTCAGGGTAACGCTAAGATGGCGGTATCGGATACTGAACGCTCTGGTAAGTTAGTGTTTGATGTGACCGATCTTAACTTCAATCTGCCCGATAAAAATCTGGTTAAAAACTTTAATACCACGGTTATCCGCGGTGATCGTATTGCGCTAATTGGTCCCAACGGTTGTGGTAAGTCGACCTTGATCAAATTGCTAATCGAGAAGCTGCAACCGCAGTCGGGCGAAATTAAAGTCGGTACTAAGTTAGAAATCGCGTATTTCGACCAATATCGTGAAGCGTTAGATCCTGAGCAAACCGTTGAAGATAACGTCGGTGAAGGTAAAAAAACAGTCACCATTAATGGTCAAGACCGCCACATATTAAGCTATTTGCAGGACTTCTTGTTCTCGCCTATGCGCGCCAGAACGCCGGTGAAAGCCTTGTCAGGTGGTGAGAAGAACCGCTTACTGTTAGCAAAACTGTTGCTTCGCCCAGCAAACTTAATCATTCTCGATGAGCCTACTAACGATCTTGATATTGAGACCTTAGAATTGCTAGAGTCGTTGCTCACTGAATACCAAGGTACCTTGTTGCTAGTGAGCCATGATAGGGCATTTATCGACAATACTGTCACCAGTAGCTGGTGGTATGCCGGTAATGGCCATTGGAGTGAGTATGTGGGTGGCTATCAAGATGCGGTGAATCAGGGGGCAAAGTTTTATTCTGAGGAACCTAGTGCGCAAAAGGCGGTCGAAGTTGCCGCAGTGACAATGAAAGCGGTTGAAGTTAAGGTTGCAGAACCTGCGAAAGCGCTAAAAAAACTGTCATATAAATTACAGCGTGAGTTAGAGTCGTTACCCATTATGATGGAGCAATTAGAGGCAGACATTCTCGCATTGCAGACCACGATTGGACACTCTGACTTTTACAGTCAGGCGCAGGATAAAGTCAATCAGGTATTGAGCCAGTTGGCGGATAAAGAAAAGCAATTGGAAGTTTGCTTCGAGCGTTGGGAAGAACTTGAGTCTCTGAAGTAAACCAATAATAAAAATGGGAATAGAATTAATGAAGTCGAAGTTAGATAAAGCCCTTTCCTTGGTTGCCTTAGGGGTCATTGGGGTATTAAACAGTGCCCATGCTGCACCTGTCTATGAAATTGTTAACCTGGATGATTATGATCTAAAAGGCACGCTTTCAGGCACTCGTAATGGTTATGCCTCGAGTGTAAATGCCAATAATGAGTTAGTCGGTATTGCCCAAGGTAAGAAAAAACTCAGCATTTCCGATGACGATGACGATGACGACGATGTGATTGATACGGATGACGGTATCGCCCCTGATGAACTGATCACTTATTCTATTTTCGCGCCCATTATTGCTAATAACTTTGCCTTTATTGCTAAGCAAAACGATGCATCTAACCCTTGGTTACCCACTTTTGACAGCATTAATGGCACGACAGATCCAAGCAATACCGCGGTGATTAATTCAGTTGATAGCTTTTATTACGGTATCAATGATGCGGGTATTAAAGTCGGTGCAATGACTGCACCTGAACAGAAAACCTTGAATACAGCAACCACAGATGTCGCTGATGACTACTGGTATTACCGCGCCTATGAGATGCGCGGGGTCGTAAAGTCTGCTGACACAGACATTCCTTTAGTGCCGCCTTATACGCAATTTGTTAATGCAGATAAGACTAAAACCGCAGAGTTAGGGGGATGGTCAGCGGCAACAGCTGTTAATAACAATAACTTAGTGGCTGGCTACGCCAGTACTGAACTCAGTAAGTTTGGTAGTGAACGTGTTAATGAATGTTTAAAGACAGAGAGTACTTTGCCAGTAGATGTTTGCGTGCAACGTGAACAATACCCGAATACAGTGGGTATGCGTAATATTCAATATCAGACCCGTGCCTATGTATGGCAAATTGACCCCGCGACTAATCAGGCCTCTGGCACAACATTACCTTTAGGCCTCACGCCGGCAAAGGATGACACTCTGGTTTACACCGCGCAGGGATTGGCGATCAATGATGCTGGGATTGTTGCGGGTCGCTCGCATGTTTATCGTAATCGTAATGGTAATGGCAAAGCGTTGGCCCAAGATGCGGCTTATTGGGCTAAAGATACTGAAGGGAACTATCAATATCATTGGATCCCGATGGGGAATTCCGTTGACAGCTCTATCGCCTATGGTATCAACGATACCGGCATTGTGGTGGGCAGTTATCGCAGTTTGATCCAAGGTTATTGGCGCGATAAGTTTTTCTATTATGATATCAATCAAACTGATGCGAAAGTTGTCACGCCGAATGATTTTGGCTCGACCACTTCGGATCTTTCCAGTAAGCCAAAGGATATTAACAACAAAGGTCAAGTAGTTGGTTATATTGAAACGACATATGACAAAGAGAAGCCACGTCCTAAAGCAGGTTTCCTGTTTGAGAAGTCAACAGGTGAGTTTAGCAATATCAATACATTGCTGACCTGTGAGTCTAAGGGGTATGAAAAAGCCAGCGATGGTAGCTGGTCACGTCATAAAATCGAAGTTCAGGATGGCTCGGGTAAGATTCTTCAATATAACGCTGATATTTTAGTTATTGAAGGTTCTGACATTAATGAGGATGGTACTATCGTAGGTACAGCATTCATTCGTAAACCTTCTTACCAACGTGATGAAAAAGGTAATATTGACATCGGCGAGAATGGTTTACCACTATTTGAATTGAACGGTAAGGGTGAACCTGTGACGGCTTATATTCCACGTATGGTGGTGCTTAAACCCGCAAGCAGTGGCGAAGCCTGTACTATGGATGATAGCCAAGATAGCGGTAATTTTGAGCGTTCTGGTGCAGCAAGCTTAGCTTGGTTATTTGCCTTGCCATTAGTGTGGTTCCGTCGTCGAATTCGTTAAGTTTTAAGCTTCAATTCAGATTAAAAAAATCGAGGCTAAATGCCTCGATTTTTTTTCGCTAAGATCTCAATAGTTTAATAAATAGTCAGTATAATAGCCGATTTTTTGATTGATCTTAGCGTCAAAAGGCACTATTTCTATTGGCGAAGCTTTTGCTTCTTTCACCCGTAGAACAGAGGACGCTTGCATGAAAAGACAAAAACGAGATCGTTTAGACAGAGCTTTTTCAAAAGGATTCCAAGCTGGTGTTGGTGGACGCTCTAAGGAGCTCTGTCCATTTGCAAATCTTGATTCGCGATCGCAGTGGTTAGGCGGGTGGCGTGAAGGTGTGGATGGCCGATTGAATGGACTATTCAACAAATAATGCGTGTTGACTCAGGCTGTAACTAGTCCAAACAAGCAAAGTAATGCAGCATATAGCCCTCAGACGAGGGCATTTTTATGCTGCTAGCGCAAGGAATTGACAGAAAGCGTCGATTAGAATGTGGAGGTATCGCTAAAAACACCGACTTTAAGATCCTTAGCGCTGTAGATTTGACGCCCATCAACTTCTAGAATCGCATCGGCAATCCCCATTACCAGTTTACGGTGAATAGTACGTTTGATATTGAGCTTATAAGTGACTTTCTTTGCGCCAGGTAACACTTGGCCCGTAAATTTTACTTCACCTACACCCAGTGCCCGCCCTTTGCCTTCTGCGCCTTCCCAGCCTAAATAGAAGCCAACGAGTTGCCACATGGCATCTAGCCCTAAACAGCCTGGCATTACCGGGTCAGTAATGAAGTGGCAGTCAAAAAACCATAAGTCTGGATTAATATCGAGTTCAGCGACAATTTCACCTTTGCCAAACTCACCGCCATTATCATTGATAGTAACAATTCTATCTATCATCAGCATCTTATCGACAGGCAGACGAGGTGAGTTTGGAGTAATTAGTTTCCCATGGCCACAGGCGATGAGTTGTTCTTTATTGAAACTGTTTGCTTTGTTCATTATTTTACTACTTCAGCAATAATAGCCGCCAAGATTAGCGAACACGTGTAAGCTAAACAACTCCGATCAGCTAATTAGCGGCGAAAAAATCCCAATTTTGCGAGGAATCTCGTGATTAGGCCAATTTCCTCCTCGCCATTACCGGCGAGTTTGTCTAATCGTTCCTGCACAAGGCCGTATAATGAATCATGGGGGAAATCATTATCTTCATCGGCAACCCCCGCAGGCATTTGCATTAATAGTTCAACAGCTTGGTCCATATGCTCAATGGCATAGAGGTGAAACAGTCCTTTGCCTACAGCTGTAATCACTTTGGGATTGAGATTAAGCTGTAATACATTCGACTTTGGCATAATCACGCCTTGTTCTCCGGTGAGACCACGCCGTTCACACAGATTAAAAAAGCCTTCAATTTTCTCGTTGATGCCACCAATGGCTTGCACATTACCAAATTGATCCAATGCCCCCGTTATTGCCAATGATTGAATAATGGGTTGTTCGGCAATCGCTGACATCAAGCAGCAGTACTCGGCGAGTGATGCGCTATCGCCATCAATTTCTTGATAGGATTGCTCAAAAACGATATTGGCATTCAGGTGTAATGGCGCATCTCGGCCAAAGACCCGGTATAGACAAGCAGACAGGATCATCATCCCTTTGGCATGTATATTGCCGCCAAGTTCAGATTTTCTTTCAATATCGGCGACTTCACCATCACCATAGTGAACAGATGCCGTGATCCGCGCCGGCTCACCATAACTGTAATCGATGGCATCAATGACAGTTAAGCCATTGATCTGACCTACCATAGCACCGGAAGTGGGCAGATTGATGAAGTTGTCATCGAAGCTTTGGCCCGAATATTCTTCCGAGCTGTTATGACGATAGTTGGCTTGGGTTAACGCGCGTTCAATATTGCTCGCATTGATACTCGGTTTACCACCATAGGCTTTAGCTTGCACCATAAGCTGGGCAAACTCGAGCGTAGCTAAACTAAGGCGGCGTTGATGTTCGGTTAACCGTGCACTATGGCAAAAGAGTGACGCGAGGCTGGATTGTTCTAAGGTCACATCGACACTGTGGGCAACCGCTTGCAGCCACGCAACATACTGTGACTCTGTATAACGGCCCAAGTCGATTTCGCTAGCGAGTTCTGCTAGTAGGGTAAAGTGACGTTGAAATTGCCAATCCTCAGTTCTGACTTGGCTATAAATCATGCCTGCACCGATGAGTACAATTTTACAATTGAGCGGAATAGGGCTTAAGTTATTGCTAATCTGATACGCTTTATGGGTTAGGATTTGCATCACTAACTCCCATAAACCTTCACGTTTCCACAGTGACTCGGCGCAAATAAATACATAATGACATTCGGCCAGAGCACCAGCTTGATACTGGTGTGAGTTTCCTGTTTGTACCATGCGGCCAAGGAGATCGACACGGCGAATATTGCCACTGAGGTAGCGGTAGCGAGTCGTTTTTTCGGCAATACTGTTCTGGTTTTCCTGTGGTTTATCTGATTGCCATTCTACTGTTACCGCTTTGCTACTCGGGCCTGTCGCCACTAAATACGCAGGAGATAACGGCGCAAGGCTATCCATACAGGCTTGGATCAGTAACTGGCGGTCAATGCTTGGGAAATCGGCCAGATACAAGTGTTGATCGACAATAGCTTGGTGGAGTTTAAACGCATCCACAGTACGTTCTTGTCCTAAGAGTAATGCGCTTAGATTGTCAGCCGTTGCGGAAAGGGTTGGCAGGCTAAATTCAGGTGCGAGTGAAGACGTGGGTATCAAGAGTGAATTCATATAAGCATTTACCGTTAAAAGTTGCAGTGATTTTACCATACCAAGACGACAAGTCTCTTACTGTATAGGTGTTTTTACGTCTGTTTACTCGATTATTCGTTGGAATTGATCATGTATTTGTTGTAAAAAACGTCGTGGTGAACATAAGTTGAGCATTTGACTCGATATTTAAAAAATGAGGTTTACAAGTTAGCGGTATACTTATATTATTTGCGGCGTTCGGAGGGGTGGCAGAGTGGTTTAATGCACCGGTCTTGAAAACCGGCGTGGGTTTATAGCCCACCCAGGGTTCAAATCCCTGCTCCTCCGCCATATTTTTACAAAAAAGGCCATGATTATTCATGGCCTTTTTTGTTTTTAAAATATTGACCTCCGTTTTTCATCCAAAGCGCCGTTCCTTCGCCATCTTCTATGAGAGAACTTATCAGTATTCATGCCTTTTTATCTTGTTGGATCGAGTGAATAGATGATGCTGTTGTTTGGTTTTTCAATGTTTTTTATTGGCACGGCATTCACGATGGCTTCCTTTAAATATCATCTAGTTAACAATCTTTAATTTATGCTTTGCGAAATGAGGTTGTTGGGCTAAATTAGCCATATAAACTTGAACAGTCTGCTGTGCTGCTTTGTTTAAGTGCGCTTAGAGCGGTAAATAGTACAAGGTGGGTTAAGTTGATTTCGATATATTTGGTTGACGATCACGAGCTGGTAAGAACGGGTATCCGCCGTATTTTGGAAGATGAACGTGGGATCAAAGTCGTAGGCGAAGCCCCTGATGGCGAAACTGCAGTACAATGGTCTCGCCAAAATGAAGCTGATGTGATCCTAATGGACATGAATATGCCTGGCATGGGGGGGTTGGAAGCCACTCGAAAAATTCTACGTTATCAACCTCATGCTAAAATCATTGTGCTAACAGTACACACGGAAGATCCGTTTCCGAGTAAAGTAATGCAGGCCGGCGCTTCGGGTTATTTAACAAAAGGCTCTACGCCTGCGGAAGTACTGCAAGCGATTCGTCAGGTCTCGCGTGGACAACGATATTTATCTGCTGAAATCGCCCAGCAGATGGCGCTGAGTCAATTTAACCCTGCCGATGAAAATCCATTTAAGTCTTTGTCTGAACGCGAGTTACAGATCATGCTGATGATAACCAATGGCGAAAAGGTAAACGACATCTCTGAGCAGCTGAACTTAAGCCCTAAAACCGTCAACAGCTACCGTTACCGTTTATTTGCTAAACTAGGGATCAGTGGTGATGTAGAGCTAACACGGTTAGCTATTCGCTATAAAATGTTGGATGCAGGCCATTTTTGATCTAAAGGCGAGTGCTTTAGTGGCGGCGATGCTGTTTGTGTAAACTCTCCACCACTGTGGGTGCATGATGTCTAATGAATTTAACGCCCCTAGTTTCTTACGTACGGTTTCTTCCTCCGCTGGGGTGTATCGCATGTATGACGTCAAAAATGACGTCATTTATGTGGGGAAAGCGAAAGATCTCAAGAAGCGTCTTTCGTCATATTTCCGTAAAAATGTTGTTAATGTTAAAACCCAAGCCTTAGTCTCCCATATTCATCATATTGATGTAACGCTGACCCACAGTGAAACCGATGCTCTGTTGCTTGAGAATGATTACATTAAGCAATACATGCCTAAATACAATGTGTTATTGCGTGATGATAAGTCTTATCCTTATATTTTATTAAGCCAGCATGAACATCCAAGGCTTGCTTATCATCGCGGTCCACAGCGGGAAAAAGGTCACTATTTTGGTCCTTATCCCAATGGTGGCGCAGTTCGTGAAAGCCTGCATCTGATGCAGAAGCTATTTCCTATTCGTCAATGTGACGATCTTTACTATAAATCACGCTCACGTCCTTGCTTACAATATCAACTTTCCCGTTGTAGTGCGCCCTGCGTGGGCAACGTCAGTCACGCCGATTACGATGAGCAAGTGAAATTAGCCAGCCTATTTTTAAAAGGGAAAGATCAGCAAGTGATCAGCGTCTTGGCTAATAAAATGGAACTGGCCGCTGAGCAGCAAGCCTATGAACAGGCTGCACGATTTCGGGATCAGATCATGGCGCTGCGTAAAGTTGCCGAACAACAGGAAGTCTCTAATAATAAAGGCGATATGGATGTTGTTGGGGTGCATTATGCGTCGGGCATTGCCTGTTTTCACCTGCTATTTATCCGCGAAGGTAAAATTTTTGGCAGTCGGAGTTATTATCCTTCCGTGCCTGCCCAAACAGATATGGACGAGGTGCTGCGTTCATTTATCCTACAGTTTTATTTAAATGCAGATATTCAACGTACTATTCCAAAAGAAGTGGTGATTAGCCATAACTTTGAAGAATTACATGAACTTGAAGCGGCGATTTCAGCGGCGCTAGATAAAAAGTTTTCAATTAAGACTCATGTTCGCGCCGATAGGGCGAGTTTTTTACGTTTAGCCGTGACCAATGCGACAAATGCCGTGGTTACGCGCTTGTCCCATAAGAATACCGTCGAACAGCGTTTTGTGTTACTCGAAGAAATCTTAGAATTGAGTGCGCCAATTCAACGGATGGAATGTTTCGATATCAGTCATACCATGGGGGAGAGTACCGTTGCCTCCTGTGTGGTGTTTAATCGCGAAGGGCCACATAAAGGCGAGTATCGTCGTTATAATATTGACGGCATTACACCGGGTGATGATTACGCAGCGATGAAACAAGCGGTAAGCCGCCGGTTCGATAAAATTGAAGCGGGCGGCAAAATTCCCGATATTCTGTTTATTGATGGTGGGCTAGGGCAGTTACGTATTGCCCAAAAGATAGTAGATGAAAAGTTTGTTCATTTGGATAAAGCGCCGCAGCTTATTGGGGTGGCGAAAGGTGAGGGCCGTAAACCTGGGCTTGAAACTTTGATCTTAGGGGATACTGAAACCTGTTTTTCCCTCGAAGGGGATTCTGCTGCACTGCACCTTATTCAGCATATTCGTGATGAATCCCATCGATTTGCAATAACGGGTCACCGAAATCGTCGTCAGAAAACTCGCAATACCTCAACACTTGAAACTATCCCAGGAATTGGTCCTAAACGTCGAAAAGCGTTGTTACAGCATTTAGGAGGATTACAAGAAGTGAAAGGAGCCAGTGTGGCGGAATTAGCCAAAGTACCAGGGATCAGCCTAGAAATGGCACAAACAATTCATGATACATTGCGAGGGTGATAAAATTAAGGCAAGATTGGCGCTGCTTTTGACTAACTGGTTTGATCATGCCGTTTAACTTACCTATAGCATTAACTCTTTTCAGGCTTTTTTTACTGCCCATTTTCGTGGTGCTGTTTTATTTACCCTATGACTGGACCCCTTTTGTTGCCGCATTTACCTTTTGGCTCGCGGCTGTTACGGATGCATTAGATGGTTATGCTGCCCGTAAACTGAAACAATTAACCCGTTTTGGGGCTTTTCTTGACCCCGTCGCTGATAAGTTGATGGTGATTACCGCTTTAGTGTTGTTGGTCGAACAATACGACAGTATATGGCTGACATTGCCGGCACTGTTTATGATAGGCCGTGAGATTGTGATTTCAGCATTGAGGGAATGGATGGCTGAAATAGGTAAACGTGGTACCGTTGCGGTGTCTTGGCTTGGTAAATATAAAACCGCAGCACAGATGGTTGCCATTACGGGTCTGATTTGGCATTACAATTCCTTAATGACATCTGCTGCGTTTGTCATGTTATATATCGCCACGGTATTAACGTTTTGGTCAATGATGAGTTACATTTTAGCCGCTTGGAAAGATCTTACCGCCGAATAGTGCAATAAAAAATCAAAGAGATTATTTAGTGTGCAAGCAGTAGGTTATCGATAAAACAGCGGTTGACACTGGGTGGTAAATAGGTAGAATGCCTCCCCGTAGACAAGAGGTGTTGTGAAAGCAACTTGCTTAATCTACCAAATATTGATGTGAGATACTTACTAGATGAGTAATGTAAAAATTATTCTTCAACGTAAATAACAAAACAAATGCGACATTAGCTCAGTTGGTAGAGCGATACCTTGCCAAGGTATAGGTCATCGGTTCGAACCCGATATGTCGCTCCAATATTTTAAAAGTCTAATTTTACTTTATGTAAGTTAGCAACTATGGCGCGATGGCAGAATGGCTATGCTGCGGATTGCAAATCCGCCTATCTCGGTTCGACTCCGGGTCGCGCCTCCATAGATAAAATATTAATGACACGATTCCCGTCGTTAATATAAAGAGTTTGCCCGAGTGGTGGAATCGGTAGACACAAGGGATTTAAAATCCCTCGCTGGTAACAGCGTGCCAGTTCAAGTCTGGCCTCGGGTACCATTATTCTGTATGAATAGCAAAAAGCCTCAACGAAAGTTGAGGCTTTTTTGCATTTAGATATTGATGCTTTAATTCATATTGATGCTTTAATTCATATTGATGCTTTAATTCATATTAGTGGATTCATGACCTAATCAGTTCAATGCCTCACAGGTATCTCAATTTCAGGCGTATTTAATAGGATGACTTTTGTTTAAATTAATGCCTCAGGGGATGAGTGTTTGCGAGACTTACAAAGGGGCTGGTGTTGATGACAAGGCAAAGCACGTTACATTCTACTGCATGAACAGATATCTCATCTCATTGGAATCACAGAGTGTTATAGAAGGTGAGTAGCGGCATCTTTATTCAAAGGCATTAGCCCTGCTCATGTGGTACTCATTTCAATAATGGTGGCGGGATATTTAAAAGCGAGACCGCTGGTAGACTTTACCTTTGGTTGATTGTTGCAGAAGCTGATGAGGTTAGAAATAAAAAGCGCCAGTAAAACCTGGCGCTTTTTTAACTGTGTTAAGTCAGTTTAGCTGTGCTAAATAATGATCTGGGCGAATAAAGCCTATTGCCTATTGCCTATTGCCAATCGCCACTGTTCCAGCGATATAACCAAGTTGCAGCAATGGGTTTATCATTCTTTTTCAGTTGCAATCTTAATTCGGCAGCCGGAGTGTTTTCTGGATCAAAGGTAATCATCACCCGCGCACCATTTATGTCAGGGTGAGTTACAATCCGAGATGATAGGATTTTACCTTTACTAATACTTGCATCAATACTAATTTTATCAATATCTTGTGCTTTAATATTGCTGAAGTCGATCAGTAATTCTTTGCCTTTTGATAATACTTGCCCCTTTGAACTACGAACGATGCGTGCTTTAGATGTTGTTGGCGGGCTGTCGTTTGAAGCGGTTATACGATAAGCATACTTATAAGGCTTATCTTTTTTCAGGCCGTCTTGCGGCTCCCAATAAGCAACGATGTTTTCGTTGGTTTCTGCATGGGACGGGATCTCGACTAACACCAGTTGGCCTTTGCCCCAATCATTGAGTGGTTCAATCCATGCCGAAGGCCTAAGTTGATAATTTGAATTAAGATCTTGATAGTCATCAAACTTACGATCGCGCTGGATCAGGCCAAAGCCGTTAATATTTTCATCGGAAAAGGCACTAATTTGTAATTTGTTAGGGTTATTTAATGGCCGCCATAAACGTTCGCCATTACCTCGATCGATTTGTAGGCCGTCTGAATTATGGACTTGTGGGCGGTAATCGGGTTTATCTGACTGGTCTAATCCACCAAAAAGGAACATAGATGTGAGCGGTGCAAGGCCAACATGTTGAATGTCTCTGCGTGGGAACAGGGTTACTTCGACCTCAACACGTGATGGTGCGCCAGGATAAATACCAAAACGATAGGCACCCGTCACGCTTTGGCTATCTAGCAGTGCATGGACAACAATCGCAGTTTGGTATTTAGAGGGGCGTTCGACCCAAAAACGTTTAAACAGTGGATGTTCCTCGCCTTTAGGTTGTGCAACATCTATCGCTAAACCGCGATTAGATAAACCATAGGTTTGCCCTTTAGACAGTAAGCGAAAATAGCTTGCCCCCTGAAACATAATGAATTCGTTTTTTACTTCATCATCATTAATTGGGTAGTGCAAACGTACGCCGGCATATTGGCCGACTTGGGTGATGAGTTTTTCAATGGTGTCATTGGGCACATCAAACGAGGTTGGGGTTAGTGCTATTGGGATCGCTTTGCTGTTTTCAACGACATCGATATCGACGAGGTTTTGATAGAGAAAACCCGGCGCAAAAAGTTGTACCGAAAATTTGGTCGGTGTTCCGCCCCAAATCGCGGCATTTTCTTGGTAATTGATTTTGCCATAGGTAGCGAAATCGAGATCAACCAGTTCTTTAGGCGCTTTTTTTGCTTCTTTAAATGGCTTTTGCGACAGTTGTTGCGCGAGTGCAATCACTGTGTATTGAGAGAATTTTTTAGATTTTTTTTCTGGGACAGGCGCAGGTGCTGCGATTGTCTCTGTCGCTGCTGCATTGGCGTTGTTTATGCCGACGATATAGACGATGGCGGTTAAGATCAAACAAGGTAGCTTTTTGAGTGATGTCAGAGAACGGGTTGGGCAATTCATTATAAGATTCATTCGCAAAATGGAGACTCCTTACTAAAATGACGCTGATTCATAGGCATAACATATGTTTCAGTCTATCTAATCCCTAAATATTCATTTGTATATCACAACATCCTCAGTCGTGGGATTCGGGTAGCTGAGGGGGGAGGGCTAATTTTACCTGTGTAAACCGATATTTGTCATATGAATTATGTCTACAGCTATTTCTTAATCGTTAAAATGTGACGTGGAGGCTGTGAATAATTATGAGCAAAAAAGTTAATGCTGTTTTTTCGGTCAGATTAATACATTTTACATTGACTGGTTATTTTCCTCAGTGTGTGGGATATGTCAGGCGGTACAGCGTTAACGAAGACTCACGGTGCGAGTGAGCCGTTCGGTGGTAGCGTTTTAATTAGGATTTAAGTAAATGTGATAAGTCGCTTCCTACAGGAATTAGGATCTCTTGTTGCTTACCACAGAATAAATACGCAGGTTTGTCACCTAAGAGTGATAGTGTGTCTCCTTGACGCCACAAAGCTGAGCCTTCAACTATGCCGATCACTGGGGTTAATGGGTCGACTTTAGTGAATTCTAATAAGCGCTGGGCACGGGTTTCACCATTGTGATCCGGTGCTTGGTAATTGGAATAGTGTGGATTGAGCTGGAACGGCACTAAGTTTAATGCGTTGAACGACGGCGGTTCAATGATCGGCATATCATTCGTGGTTCGAATGCTCAATCCTGATATGTTAGAACCTGCGCTCCAGCCAATGTAAGGTTTACCTTGAGTCACTTGTTCACGGATCAGCGCGACCAGATCATAATGATAAAGTTGGTGTAATAAATGAAAAGTGTTACCACCACCGATTAAAATTCCATCGGCATCTTTTATCGCTTGTTTAGGATCGGAATGTTGATGAATGCCACTGATCTCCAGTTCAAGCTCACTCAGTCCTGCCACAACAGATGCTAAATAAGTGTCATAACTTATGCTGACCCCAGCATAAGGGATAAAAATCCATTTTTGTGCGGTGGCGGTGAGCGGTTTAATAAAGGGGATCGCGTGGGCAAGATAAGGTGTATCACCCACACGAGAGCTGCTCAGCAGTAGGGCATTAATTGTCATTTGTTATCCTTAAATCTCGGAGTGTTATGGCATGTTAACAAAGATCAACCCTGATAAACATAGAGAAAAAGCGCAATGTTGCTGTCACAGCTCTCTTGAGGTTACTTGGGTTTAAGTTTTGGTTAATAGAATGTCCCTAGAATCCCGAGTTAGGAAATACAGTACTTAATATGAGAAAGATAACCTAATTTAAAAACTCTTTTCTTTTACCACTTGAATTTCGATGATTTGGACATATTATGTCTATGAACAAGGTTAAATAGTCTATTCTTGCCCTAAAGGAGCTGAAATGAAGCGTATATTTTTATTGATTGCGACTAACCTAGCTGTATTGCTAGTAGCCTCAATTGTAATGTCTATTCTGGGCGTGAATACGTCTACTATGGGTGGACTATTGGTGTTCGCGGCCATTTTTGGATTCGGTGGTGCCTTTATCAGCTTAGCCATTTCCAAATGGATGGCGAAAAAAACCATGGGCTGTGAAGTTATTACTACCCCACGTGATAGCACCGAGCGCTGGTTAGTGGAGACAGTTGCCCGTCAAGCAAAGCAAGCGGGAATAAAAATGCCAGAAGTGGCTATTTATCAATCCCCTGAAATGAATGCGTTCGCGACGGGTCCAAGTAAGAATAACTCCTTAGTGGCGGTGAGTTCAGGCCTGTTATATGGCATGAGCCAAGATGAAATTGAAGGTGTATTAGCCCATGAAGTGAGTCACGTAGCCAATGGCGATATGGTCACCTTGACCCTTATACAAGGTGTTGTGAACACATTCGTTATCTTCGCGGCTCGTGTGGTTGCAGGTATTATTAACAACTTCGTGTCCAGTAATGATGAGGAAGGCGAAGGTTTAGGTATGTTTGCGTACATGGCCGTTGTTTTCGTACTGGATATGCTATTTGGTATCTTAGCTTCAATTATCGTCGCCTACTTCTCACGTATTCGTGAGTACAAAGCCGATGAAGGTGCGGCCCGTTTAGCGGGTAAAGGTAAGATGATTGCAGCGCTTGAGCGTTTACGCCAAGGGCCAGAAAGCACGGCAATGCCTGCACAAATGTCTGCTTTTGGTATTAACGGCAAGCGTTCAATGGCGGAAATGATGATGAGTCATCCTCCATTAGAGAAACGTATTGCTGCGTTAAAAGCGAGCTAATAAGCCAATAAAGAGTGAGTTAACACTTAACGCTTCAATGTGAGTGCTTAAGACTCACTTGATATTAGATATTAGATATTAGATTTAAGATTTAAGATTTTTAACATCGGGCTCAAACTTTGGTTTGAGCCCGATTTTTTTATGGCTGCAGCCAATTATGTAGCGCGGTTGCCGCAAGCGCGCGATAAATCAGTGTCTGCCAGCTAGCGCCTTCTTTGAACATCTTTGGTGGTTATGCCTGCGGCGTTTATACAGGGTATGGCAATTGAGGGAAGTGAAAATTGTTCATGAAAAAGGTCCTGATTTAAGGACCTTTTCGTTATCGATTGCCGATTATGTATTCAGGCTGCCATGTTCAACCGGGAATATTTACACTTTAGTGTCGATTAAAGCAGCAGATTGAAGCCTTGTATTCGTGGT
>JBOFUF010000518.1:0-9498 GCA_051652445.1 Shewanella sp. | reverse complement strand
TGCTCAAGCGCTCATGCCATTCGGTAAGTAAGGCATCGAGCAACATGGCTTCACCGTCGATTAAGGTGTCACCCTTCATATACTTAGTCGCAACGGCATGACCTTTGGTTATTTGACACCAGCGACTGATAATATCTTTGTGCGTTAACGATTTAGCTTTTTCGACATCAATTTTAAGGACGAGATGATAATGGTTACTCATCACTGCATAAGCACAAATATCGATACAAAAAATTGCAGACAAGACTTTGATTTTATCTACAATCCAACCACGTCTATGCCCATAACTGCGCCCGGTGAATTTATCCTCACCGCACAAAAAAGTTCTGCGAACACAACGATTTATTACATGATAATAAGGCGTTGAATTTGCATCAATTAACTGTCTTCTGGCCGAGGTCATCACAAGTCACCGCACTGGCTAAATTAGGATAATTTAAAGCTTAGTTTAGAGTGCAAGAAAATACAAAAAGATGTGGCTGTCTCCGTTTTTTTAACAGCTCACAAAACTCACTAACTGCTGCTGCAGTGTTCTCATTGTGACCAATGCCATCGCAAACAACATAGAAGTGCCCACCTTGAACAGCCCAGTGATCTGCGTAATCGGCGTTTACTTGCTCACAGCCTCCTACTTCACAAGCTAAAATGCTAGGGGTCAAAGAAGAAACTCCTTAGATGAAAGCTCATTAAAGCGCTCTTCAATCATTTCAAACCTTTCTTCCTCTTCGCCATTCAGAGCATTTCTTAACAAGTAGTCAAAATCAGAGTTAGCGATGAATTTGGACATTGCCTCTTGAACGAACTGCCTAAGTTCAATGGGAGATTCTTTTACTTCGTCAAGCAAAGCATCCCTGCCATTAACTAACACGACAATGTCCTCAGCATCTTTACTACTCAGCATATCCCTACCACGAGTAGCGAACGCCACAAGCTTTGTGGCCAATAGATGTTTAGCTTGGGCTATTTTTATTGTTAACCCATCTGGCAGAGTGTATGTGACAGACTCTTGAAGCCCGACCTGAAACCAGGGGTTTGAAAAACCAAGAATGTCTTCTTTATCAGGCATCACATCAACTAAAATACCCTCACATTCGAATCGACACATTGGTGCTTCTTCGCCTTTTTCGGGTATAGACGGTTTGAATCCTCGACTACGCAGCTGTTCTGCCAACATCTGATAACCATAATAACTCGACACTGAGACAATAAAGTCCACGTCCTTAGTACTACTGATATCAATGGGTTGAGCATCATCTAAGTGAAGGGACACAGTCGCCCCTCCAACAAACGCTACCTGCTCCAATAAGTCTTTACCCAAAGCATGAGCTATGGGCAGTATTAATGCTTCATGTTCTGTCATACATTACCTTTCAACTTGGCTAGGTAAGGCATTGCTTCCTCTTTCTCCCTTGCACTACCCACTCTAAAAATATCTAATAATGCCAATTGCTTATAGAGCCACGGATCAATCATAACCGCTTTTGGCACTGATTTGTAAATAGGGGCTATGGCGATCCCCTTAACAGTCCCTCGGGCACAAGGCCAGACGGTAGGAAATTCAGCTGAAGAGACGAATATATCTTTAAATGATGAAGCAGCACTAGCGGTTGGGATACCTCGGACAACTTTCCCTCGCTCGACAAAAAAGCTAACTCCTGCACCGAAGCGGACATAGTCAATTAGTACGGTCTTATTGACTCGGACGCCTTTGTCCCCTCTTTTTATCAATAACCCTGCTTTACTCGCTCTTTTGATTGCTTGACTTACTTCACTGAGGGACATAAAAAGCTGTTGCGCCAACTTTCTATAAGTCCAACTAGCTCGTTGTTCTTCCGACTCCCCTTCTAGGATGAACTGTTCAATCAATGCTAGATCTGCAGCTTCAAAGTCATCTGGTTCATCAGAAACGATAATCTCATCCTTTTCCCTGTCGTACACACTTATTGGTTCAAATATTACCCATGGAGCCTTCCTTGAGTTGTGACTTCTACTCTCTACGGATAAGAAACCAACTTCATAACTCAGAATTTTAAAAGTAACTAATAGATCTTGTGGTTTAAGCATAATCCTGCTCCGCTGTGTTTTCTGTTCGCGAACAGAAAACACATTCAAACAGAAGGTAAAGACTTTTGCAAGAAAATTGCGGTAACTGGACAGAATTGGCATGTTGGACCTGATGGTCTAAAGCGTTTCTGTCAGATTAGGTAAAGTATGGAAAATGGAGAGTGAGTTATCGACATGAAGCATCAACTCTAACTGATTTTGGGGCAATAGCTTTTTAGCGGAATGAGCCGCTAGAGGGGAGGTAATGACAGTTAATACGTAATGGGTGTAGCTCAACTGTCTTGCTTTGAGGCAAAAGCTTTTAGCCAGATGAACAGTTCAATGGTCGTTAAGATTGGCATGGTTGTACCAGTGACCTTCTAAAACATGGAGGTTTTAGTAGAGCCCTCAGGGACGAGTTGATGGCGTGTCACTGGGGAAACAATGGCAATTTACTCGGTACACCTAAAGATAAACAATCTAGCTTTGGGTAGACGTGAGCTAAATCAACCTGCCGGGTCTAATTGCATCCTGATGTGAATTTTGACAGGTTAAGTCTGTGCTAAATCACTCAACAATTCAGATTGTTACATGCGCTAAGCGTGCAACTGGAACGCCTTGCTAAAGCGATAATGTGCAGCAAGGGTGAGGCTACGAGTGATCATAAAGACACTCATCGCGGCCCAGAGGGCATGGTTGCCTTGCTCGGGTAGCAGTTGCAGCTGCAGTAAATACCAGGTTGGGAAAAACGCGCCAAAGGTGGCGAGTATCATGCTATTACGCATCACTTTGCCTTTAGCGGCGCCGATGTAAACCCCGTCGAACAAATACGAGCTAAATGACCATAAAGGCAAAAATATTAACCAGATAAGATAGGTTTGTGCTGTATCTTTTACCTCGGTAATGTTGGTTAATGCCGTAATAATATGGCTACCTAACAGACTAAATACCGCGCAGAATCCTAGTGCCGTTATGGCCGACCAGCACCACGCTAAAGTGACGGCCTCCCTTAATCGCTCCGCCTGTTTTTGGCCATAGGCTCGGCCGACTTCTGCCTCGGCATAATAGGCAATGCCATCCAGAGCATAGGAGATTAATAGCAGTAAATTCAATAACACAGCATTGGCGGCAACGGTATTATCCCCAAGGCCTGCACCATGAAAGGTCATAAAGGCAAAGGCCGCTTGCAGGCAGAGACTGCGAATAAAGATGTCGGTGTTGAGCCTCAGTAATTTGCCATAACCCGCCAGCGTAACATGGGGTAATAGCTGAGATAAGTGAAAGCCTGAAGCGCGCTTGAGTTGTTGTAACACCATAGTGAGTGCCACTGTGAAGGCGGTGATATCGGCAAAGACCGAGGCGAGTGCGGCGCCTTTAACGCCCCAGCCCAGGCCGAGCACAAACACTATATCAAGAATAATATTGGCAAGGTTGGCTAATATCAGCTGCCACATGGCGGCTTTAGGTTGTTGCCGGCCTAAGAGCCAGCCTAGCATGACTAAATTGAGCAGGGCGAAGGGCGTTGACCAAATCCGTACCTGAAAATAGTCGCGGCAATAGCGTTCGACCTCGCTACTCGCTGCGGATAATCCTAGCGCTAAATTCAATATCGGAGCTTGCAGTGCGATAACGCTTATCCCCAATAGCATCGCTAGCATAGCGCCTTGGACTAAGAGTTTGTGCTGGGCGTTGAGATCGTCAGCACCAAAGGCCTGCGCGACTAAACCTGTTGTCGCCATCCGCAAAAATCCCAATAACCAAATGATTAATGTGATAATCGTTGACCCGACAGCGACTCCCCCTAAATAATAGGCTTCACTCAGATGGCCTATTACAGCCGTATCGACTAAGCCTAAAAGTGGGATAGTGATATTAGACAGTATCATCGGCAGGGCAAGGGTGAGTAACTGGCGATTTTTCTCGCCGTTACGCATGAGATCGAACCAAGTTGATTTAGCAGTATTCATTAATTTCAGAGGTGTTCACATTATGGTTAAACGTATGCTGTTGGACTGATAGGGCTAATGACGTTTTCTGCCCATGCCGTGGTCATTTTACAATATCACCATGTGTCAGACACCACGCTGGCGGCAACCAGCGTCACCCCCGCGCAATTTCGTGAGCAAATGCAGTTTCTCGTCGATGATGGCTTTAAGGTGGTTTCGCTTTCTAAAGTGGTGGAAGCGATCAAGCAAAAACAAGATTTACCCGCTAAAACAATTGCCATTAGCTTCGATGATGGTTATCGCAGTATCGCTACTACGGCGCACCCTATCCTAAAGGAATTTGGATCCCCCTACACCTTGTTTGTGGCCATTGAGCCGATTAAACAAAAGTTTACCGAGATGATGACTTGGGATGAGCTCATCACACTTTCCAAGGAAGGTGCGGATATTGCTAACCACAGTTGGGCGCACGAACATTTTGGTTGAGTGAAAACGAGTTTAGTGTTCAAGCGGATTTAGCCTTACCGGCGGGGCGTTCGCGTTACAACTGCACGGCGCCGAGTAAGACTCATCATGGCGACTATTGGTTTTCCCTGCCTTGGGTGAGGCCAAATAATGATGGCTCTTGGGTTAAAGGGTGATCAACGACTAGGTTTGTATTGCGCCACGATTTTTTCAAAGTCGTTAATTAATTGATCATTTAATATCTGCGGCGGTTTGCCTACTTCTGCCGTTGGCTTAAACACTGCGATTCGTGTTCCCTGCGGCGACACCAATACATAGCCCGCACTATGGTCGACTTGGTAGTTTTCTCCTTCACCCACCATGGCATAGGCCATCCCTAAGCTACGAGTTAGCGGAAATATTTGTGCTTGCTTACCTGTTACGGCTTTAAAATCGTTATTGAAAAAGTTGATATAAGTTAATAATTTATCCTGTGTATCTCGCTTGGGATCGACGGATAAAAACACCACTTGTAATGGCGCAATCTTGTTTAGATCAGGATATGCCGCCGCGAGTTTATTTAAGGTGGTTGGGCAAATATCGGGGCAAAAGGTAAAACCGATAAAAAATAAGCTCCACTTTCCCTGCAAACTGGCGTTGGTAAAAGCCTGATTATGCTGATCAACCAATTCAAAGGGGGTTAATTCATAGGCCTGTGGAAACAGAAAGCCGCTCGTGAGCTCGATAGGTTTTGGTGGATTAAATTTCACCGCAAGTAGGCTGCCAAGACCGAATAATAAAATGGCAATGACGAGAATTCTTTTCTGCATTATTGGCTCCATAACGGCACGTTAGTGCGACAAATGAGTCTCATACACTCGCCTCACAAATAGTGGTCGAGCAGTAATGCCATAAATAACAACATTAAATGGTAGATAGAGAAGCGGAACACTTGCATCGCCAAACCATCATGATCCCGATATTTAAGTTGCCATGCTTTATAGATAAATCCTGTACTGAGTAAACTCGAGCAGACGAAATACACTGGCCCACACATACCAACCAGCACAGGTAACAGGCAAGCAATCGCCAGCAATACTGTGTAAAGCAAGATGCAGGTTTTGGTAAATTCGACACCGTGGGTGACTGGCAGCATGGGAATATTGACTTTGGCATACTCGGCGCGTCGGTGAATGGCTAAGGCCCAAAAATGGGGCGGCGTCCACGTAAAAATGATGATCACTAGCAATAACGCATGGCCGTGAAATTCGTTCGTTACCGCCGTCCATCCCAGCAGGGGTGGCATTGCGCCTGCAAGGCCGCCGATGACAATGTTTTGCGATGTTGCGCGTTTCAAATAGGCGGTATACACCAAGGCATAACCAATCAAGCTGGCAAAGGTTAGCCAAGCGGTGAGTGGATTGACTAAAGAATATAAGACAATAAAACCAAGGCTACCTAAGCTAGCGGCGAAAATTAACGCGCGGGTGGCCGAAATACGCCCTTTGGGTAGCGGGCGATTATAGGTGCGTGCCATTAAGCCATCGATACGACGATCGATGAGATGATTCAGCGCCGCCGCCGAACCTGCCATCATGGCAATGCCAAGCATACCCGCGAGTAAAGGCTGCACGGGCACCGCATGGGGTACAGCAAGACACATGCCGACTAATACTGTGAGTAGCATCAGTGCGACCACTTTAGGTTTGGTCATTTCAAAATAGGCGCGCCATGTTACGCTAAAGGTGGGTAGGCTACTGGTGATTGAAAGTGGTTTTGCCATTTTAGATCCCTCGCTTAGGCTTTGCGCCATAAAAAATAGTTGATTGCGACTAAGGTCAGTAGCAGTAGTGCAGCTCCACCGTTGTGTGACACGGCAATGCCAAGTGGTAAATGCATCACGACATTGGCAATGCCTAAGCTCACTTGTAAGATCAATAATCCCACTAATAAAAGGCTTAATGGCCTAAGACTCGCGGCGCCAACAAATAATCGGTAGGCGAGCACAAGTAACAAGCTGGCAGTGACAACTGCGCCAATTCTGTGGGCGATGTGAATCGTCATTCGCGCGGGGTAATCGAGCACCCCAAATTCGAAGCTAGGATGTTGGCCTTGGAACGGTGAAAATGCCTCCGCTATAGCCAGATTATCGACCCAATTCCCTTCACAGATGGGCAAAGCAGTGCAAGCCAGTGCCGCATAATTAGACGATGTCCACCCTCCCAACATGATCTGACCGACAAGGACGAACAGGCTCACCAATGCTAACGGCGCGAGATGTCGAGCTTGGACGTCGCTACTAAATATACGCCGAGGTCGGGTTCGCAGGTAAAGGAGTAGCAGTAGCGATAGCAAGCTGAACCCACCAATAAGGTGCGCCATCACGACTATCGGCATGAGCTTCATTGTGACGGTCCACATACCCAGTGCCCCTTGAAAGAGGATTAGCAGCACGATAATTGCCGGCAATTTTTTGGGTGCATCTGGCATTTTCAAGCACAAAGCTAAGATGAACAACACCAGTAAGCCAAGGCCGCCGGCGATATATCTGTGGATCATTTCCAGCCAAGCTTTCTCTGGGTTAATGGTGTGATCAGGAAAAATTGTTTGGGCATGGGCTATTTCATGGTCTTGGGTAGGGACGGTTAAGTGGCCATAGCAGCCTGGCCAATCGGGACAGCCGAGCCCCGCATCAGCCAGGCGAGTGTAAGCGCCCATTAAGATCACTAATAAGGTAAAGATTAAGGTTAAGCGTAGCACCCAAGTTAGTGGCATCAATCTACCCTCGACAGTTTTAACAACTTACGCAGATCCGCAATCATCGCCTTGCCTTGGGCTAAATGGGCTTCTTTGCCCTGCACTTGGGGATAGCGCAGCACTAAGCTGCCTAAGGGATCGACGATGATCAATTGTTGTTCATCTAACCATTTGCTTAAGCTTGCATTGGCGGGACGAGTATTGAAGTTAAAGGTGCTTAAGGCGTTAAGGTCGCTGTCGGGATGAGTGAGGATGAGCGGTTCTACTCGCGCCTGATCTGGCCCTAACGCTGTGTGGCTTTGGCGCAAAATATACAGGCGTTCACGGCAGGCATCGTCGCATTGGGCGGGTAATAAATACAGTAGTTGCCATTCTTTGGGATGAGAATTTTCAACCCCAAGGCTGGCATAACTGGTTTTGGGACTGAGAAGCTCGCCATGATTGGTGGCGCCGCCATGGTATAAATTTAGGCTCAGCACTAGTTTGGCAATCACTACGGGGGCAATAAATGCCAGCAGTAATAGCCCTAATGCCTTGTGTTTAGATTGGTTCTGGGAGTTCATGCTTGCTCCTCTCATTTAAATTATCCCTAATTTATCGTTATTTATCGTTATTTAGTTTTATTGGTGCCTTGCTCATTATGGTACGAATTTGCCTATTTGCCGCTTGAGTTTACTCCTGCTTGGAAGTTGTGGCGTTTTACATATTGAATCCCTTGCCACAGCATCAGCCCTGCAAATACCGCAGCCATCGAAAACCACTGCAACGCATACCCCCAATTTTTTTGTGCTGAGAGTGGGAAAGGCTGCCAAGGATGGGGCAATGTGAGAGACGGTAGTTGATCTGGTTGCAACACGACAGGTAACACAGGGTGCCCTAATATCTTCGCCATTTCGGGGATATGTAAATTTTGAAAGCGAATGCTTGCCCCCATTTCAGCCATTAATGCTTGGCTCAGGGGATTGATTTGCTTTTGATAAAGCCGGCCTTCGATATTCAATTCACCGCTAAGCGGTGTGATGCGGGGTAACTCGTCACGATGGGCGCCTGCGGCGATAAAGCCTAATTCGACCAGCAACCAAGGTTTTTCAGCCTCGACTTGCAGAGGTTGAAAGGCTAAATAGCCCACTTGGCCCTGATAAATTTGATTATCCAGCAGCCAGATTTGCGAGCTAGCGGGAGTGGCATGCACTTGTAGTCGATAACCCGTTACACCTTCTTTGTCGACCATGAGTTGGAGTTGCTCAAAACGTAATGGCAGTGAAGTTTGCCTTGCTTCCATTTGAGCTAACAGCGCGGTTTTTTCTGTACCACGGGCTAATTGCCATAGACCCAGCTTGACCAAAATTGTAAATACAGCCACAGTCAATATCAGTAAAAAAACGGTTAATTTATTCAGCAAAGCATAAGGATATTGCATGAATACCCTGTTGATTTTTAAGTTGGTCTTAGTTCTGCTATTGCTGTTTATCATTTTTAATCTAGGTCGCGCCTTGTTTATTATGGTAAAAGGTGCCGAAAATGTGCCAATGAGTCGTTATCTTGGTCGGCGAGTCATTTTCTCGGTGCTCGTTATCTTGCTGCTGCTGGTGGCCTTAGGGACAGGGTTAGTTAGCCCCAATCCCACACCTGACTAAAGCGCTAGAGTACGTAAACGAACATAAATAAGCACAGCCAGACCACATCCACAAAGTGCCAATACCAACTTCCCGCTTGGAAAGCAAAATGCTTATCAGGCGTAAAATGACCTTTTAAGACCCTGAAAAACAAAATCAATAAAAAGACCGTACCTAAGGTCACATGCATGCCATGAAAACCCGTTAACAAGTAAAAAGTATTACCGTATATACCGGAGGCGAGTGTCAGCCCCATTTCTTGGTAGGCATGCCGGTATTCTTCGACCTGTAAACCAAGGAAAGCCACCCCCAATAAAACCGTTATCCCCAGCCAAAGGACTGTGGCAGAACGTTTACCTTTTTCTAAGCTAACATGGGCGAAATGTAAGGTAACGGAGGAGGTGAGCAGCACGATAGTGTTGATTAATGGCAGGCCAGTCCATGGCATCGCTTGGGTTTTGGTGCCATCAGGGGTTGTTAGTAATGGCCATACCGCTTCGAACTGAGGCCAGAGTACTTCGTGGGTCATCGCGTTATTCGAGGCACCACCTAGCCAAGGTACTGCGACCATGCGGGCATAAAACAGTGCGCCGAAAAAAGCCCCGAAGAACATCACTTCTGAAAAAATAAACCAGCTCATGCTTTGTCGAAACGAGCGATCCATTTGCTGAGAATAGAGCCCCGCCATCGAT
>JBOFUF010000517.1:0-2520 GCA_051652445.1 Shewanella sp. | reverse complement strand
ACATAATATCGTTCATAAGTTGTCATTTGATGATGAAATGCCGTTTTACCGCACGAAAGTTAAACTGAAAAATGAAATCGTTACTATGGGCATAGAAGGGATTGATCCCCTCAAAGTCGTCGGCACTTATGTAAAGCCTCAGGATTGGAATGCGTTGATTGCTGATCCTGAGGTGATTTTAGTCGATACCCGTAATGACTATGAAGTGCAGATTGGCACCTTTAAAAATGCCGTTAATCCAGTGACTGACACCTTCAGAGAGTTCCCTGAGTATGTGAAGCAGAATCTTGATCCTGCAAAACATAAGAAAGTGGCTATGTTCTGTACTGGTGGAATTCGTTGCGAAAAATCAACCGCTTACCTAAAAGAGCAAGGCTTTGATGAGGTTTATCATCTTGAAGGTGGCATTCTTAAATATCTCGAAGAAGTGAAAGCAGAAGACAGCCTGTGGGAAGGTGAGTGCTTCGTGTTCGATAACCGCGTTACGGTAAATCATGACTTAAAGAAAGGTCAGTACGATCAATGCAATGCTTGCCGTATGCCGATCACTGAAGCAGAAAAACAGCATCCTGCCTATGTGCAAGGTGTCAGTTGCCCACATTGTGTTGATAACATCTCCGATGAGCAGCGTAAACGCTTTGTTGAGCGTGAGCGTCAAGTGAATCTCGCCAAAGCGCGTAATGAAGCGCATATCGGTAGCGATGTGAATCACGTGATTGAAGTACGCCGTGAAAAGAAACAAGCCCAGCGTCGTCTCGCCGCTGAGAAAAATAACGTGAAGAAATCGCCAGCGCTATAGTTTTCATTGAATTAGCGATGAGTTTGCACTGGCTCGACTTGTTCGGGCCATTTATCAACGAGCTTGTTATTTGAGAGACAAAAAAGGCGCTTGTGGCGCCTTTTCAATGTCTGCGAACGTCATTCTAGACTGTGTTGAGAGCCGTCTTTACGCGCTGTTTTCAAAAGCCATTTAAGTCCAGTCTTTAAATGTCGTTATTGAGTTTAGTCCTTAGGTGGCGCAGTGTTGTTTTGGTCTGACTGACTTGGGTCTAAGTCTACAGAACTTGGCTTGTTTGAAGCCGCATCGGCGCCATGCTCAGCGACCGAAGGTTTGGCGGTTCCCGTCTTAAGCTGTTTATCTTTATCATGTTGACCGAACTGGGGTAGCTTGAACTTAACACTGTACTTCAGTACGGCGAGATTACTGACAATCACACCGACCACCAAAATAATAATGATCCAGACTTCTAAGGTCGACATTTAACGCTCCTCGTTTGGCATATCAGTTTTCGGGATTAACCTGCCGCTAAACGTTGCTCACATTTGTGGATATCTTCAGGTCTATCGACTTCAAGAGAATTAGAGGCACTGATGGCAATTTTGATCTTATAACCATGTTCTAAAGCGCGTAATTGCTCGAGTTTTTCCAAATCTTCAAGCCGACCTAATGGTAGTGCGGCGAAGGTTTGTACAAATTTGCTTGTATAGGCGTAAATCCCTAAATGCTTAAAAACGGGATAATCTTGGGTATCGCGGCCAAAGGGAATACGCGAGCGGGAGAAATACAAGGCATAGTAGTTATTATCAAATACCATCTTCACTTGCATTGGATCATCAATATCGGCTTTGTTAATGATTTCATAGCCTAGGGTTGCCATTTCAAACTCACCCGGTTGACGCTCGAATAGATTGATCAGTTGCTCAATGGCGGTAGGATCTATCAGGGGTTGATCGCCTTGCACGTTGATCACTAAATCGTCATCTTTCAATCCCAACAGTGTGATCGCTTCATTGATTCGATCGGTTCCCGATGCGGCATCAGGGCGGGTCATGACCACTTTGCCGCCAAAGCCTTCAACCGTCGCTTTGATACGTTCGTCATCGGTAGCAACATAAATATTAGTGAGACCTTTGGCTAACGATGCGCGTTCATACACGTGTTGGATCATTGGCTTACCGTTAATCGGGGCTAAAGGCTTGCCCGGGAAGCGGCTAGAACCGTATCGTGCAGGGATTAACAGGGTCACATTCATCACATTTTCCTACTTTTAAATTCGTGAGTATATAAACAAAAAGGGCTCGCGAGTGAGCCCTTTTAGTATCCAAATAGAGCTTAGATGCGACGGAACAACGCCGTCAACATGTTATCGGTAACTGTGTCCCAACGCGCGCCGTAAACGCTAGCCCATAATAGACCTATGCTCTTGGTCACAGTCACCATTTTGCGATGGTTTTTGGGCATATTATCCGAAAATTCAGATAATAACTGCGACACCTTAACGAAGGTGTATAAGAAGTCAACTGCTTCAGTGCTGCGCTTTATCTTGTCAAAGTAAAAACGTACTACCACATGATGTCAAAACGTCTACCTCGCCTATCTGGCTTATTTTTATCCATCAGCTTTCGCCAATCTATTCAGCATACCCGTTTTCTTGCAGTGATGTCCTTAGTCCTTATTCCTGAGTCTTTTAGTGCCGCGACGTTGTCAGCCTCAAAAGTGGCCTCATTGGCATCGAATTG
>JBOFUF010000516.1:0-4558 GCA_051652445.1 Shewanella sp. | reverse complement strand
GAATGATTTAGTGCATGTACAAGGCTATTACCAAGCGCAACCTGGACGCATGTTATTGCCGGGCGAATGGCAGGGGGCTCCCTTATTGGCTTTTTTCCCTCTGTTATTGGCAAGTCATGAGACGTTCACTGAGCTTTCGCAAAGCGATAAACACAGTGGGTTTCATGTGCTGGAAAAACGCTATCAAGAATATGTGGCTAAGGTGGTTAAGCCTTTCTATAAAAACCATTTTTCCGATTTTGATCGGCAGGTCGTGTTAGTTGACTGTTTTAGTGCGTTAAATCGTGGTAAAAGGCAATTTGAAGACATGGGAGCGGCGCTCAATACCATTATGGAAAGTTTCCATTTTGGGCAATCTAGCTATTTACGGCGGTTATTTGCACCGCGGATTGATCGTTTGCTGTTTGCTGCGAGCAAGGTTGACCATGTGACACGCGATCAGCAGAGCCATGTGTTGTCCCTGCTGACCGATATGTTGAAACACAGCCAGCATTTTGCCAGTTTCGATGGTTGTAAAGTCGAAACCATGGCGATTAGCGCTATTAAAGCCACTCGCCATGGCATGGTGAAAACTCAAGAGGGAGAGGTCGAAGTCGTGCAGGGAATGGGACTTAATGGTAAAGCGTTAACCTTGTTCCCAGGCGAAGTGCCTACTCGTTTACCTGAAACGCATTTTTGGCATGAACAAGGGTTTAATTTTGTGGGGTTTGCCCCGCCAAGCAATGTTAATGTTGACCCCACTCAAGTGCATTTTGAGCATATTCGCCTCGATCATCTGTTGCAGTACTTACTGGGAGATAAGTTGGAATGACACAAACGCTATCGGATAATCCCCATGAGCAAGCCTCCCATTCATCTGCGAACTTGTTTGAACGCTCAGTTGAACATAAGGCGCTGAAAAAGCAGCAGCAGTTTGACCCACAAAAAGTGGCGCTTAAACCCAGTAAAGAGGAGCTAAAAGGGGCGAAAACCTTTGATCCCCATACGCCAGTACAAGACGTTGCAGCAGATGTTGAGGCATTAATGGATGAGGCATTGTTAGCCCATCCCAAAATGATCGATGCTAAATCGGTATCGCCTCAGTTGGTTAAATCTCGTCGTTGGTCTTGGCTCGCTCGTCTGGCCGTCGCGAGTTTATTGCTGCTCGTAGTGGTTCAAACGGGATTAGGACTGAGGGATGCCTGGATTGAGAGCCCTTGGTTGTTCAGTTTTTATGGCGTAGTGCTTGGGGTTGTCAGTGCGTGGGCCTTAGCAGGCGCCGCCAGTGAGTACCGTAAACTGAAGCGACTCAAGCTGGTCGGTGATACCCAAGAAACGGGGGCCAGACTGGCGCAAAGCATGCAGATGGGTGAGGCCGACAGTTTTATCGATAATATCGTTTGTCACTACAAAGACAGTCAAGGTGTGCAGCAACTTCGTCTTTCATTAAAAGATGAACATAATGATGCCGAGAAAGTATTGTTATTTGAGGACTTAGTGCTGACTGAGCGGGATGAACTGGCAAAGAAAGTGGTGCGAAGATATGCGGCCGAGTCGGCGGTATTGTTGGCCGCGAGTCCGCTAGCTGTGCTCGATATGGCGATTATCCTCTGGCGTAATCAACGCATGTTGCGCGATGTGGCTCACTGTTATGGCATTGAGTTGGGGTATTGGAGCCGGATTAACCTTATCCGCAGCATTATGATCAATATTATCTATGCGGGTACCAGTGAGTTAGTGACGGATTTAGGCACACAGCTATTATCGGTTGAAATGACAGGTAAATTATCTGCCCGTTTAGCCCAGGGTTTAGGTGGCGGCATGTTAACGGCGCGCCTTGGATATCAAGCCATGGCACTGTGCCGGCCTATCGTGTTTAGAGAAAATCAAAGGCCTAAATTGTCAAAAGTGCATCAGGAATTGTTGATCGAGCTTAAACAGTTTTCAGGAAAACTGTTTACCAAAGAAGGCCGCGACGGATTAAAAGGCCAGTTCGCCGATGTTAATGACAAGGTATTGCGGTCATCTAAAGACAAGTCTAAAGAGTAGATACTATTGAAGATCATATGATTAAGCGATTCAAATAGCCGAAATCGATGCGCTAATGGACTTGTTCCTTAGCGCATTTTTTATGATTCTTGCAGATAAAGAGAATGACTAAGTGCGACGTAAAAGTGCTATGTAACAAGTTAGTTACACTTTTGCGGGCAGCTATTTTCGCCATGCTACTGGCTTAAGTGCTTGGCCGCGCTATGGTAGTGCTTATTCGATAGGGCTAATGTTTCAACTTATCTATTAGATTATCCATAATGCGGGCCTTGATCGCTCCACACCAACAATCAATCAAGAACGGAAACCGCTCAGTGCTAATGACAAGGAGCTAGGTATGCAAGATGAGTCAGGCAAGATGTGGAAAGCGGCAACACAGGTTATCCATGGCGGGCATGAACGCGAGGCCTTTGGCGCTTTAGTGACGCCACTTTATCAAAGTGCGACGTTTGTGTTTGAGTCGGCAAAGCAAGGTGGTGAGCGATTTGCGGGCAATGAACCGGGGTATATTTACACGCGCTTAGGTAATCCGACGACCGCTGAGCTTGAACGTAAAATGACGATTCTTGAAGGGGCAGAGGCCGCAGCTGCAAGCGCTTCTGGCATGGGGGCAGTATCCGCGGCATTGTTGGCTAACTTGCAGATGGGCGATCATTTAGTGTCATCCAATGCCGTATACGGCTGTACTTATGCGTTAATGACGACTCAGTTCGCTCGCTTTGGTATTGAAGTGTCCCTAGTGGACTTTTCATCGGTAACAGAAATCGAAGCGGCGATTAAACCCAATACTAAGGTTATTTTCTGTGAAACCCCAGTCAATCCGCATTTGCAGGTATTTGATTTAGCCGCAATTGCGAATATTGCCAAACGTCATCAGTTAGTCAGTATTGTCGACAATACCTTCATGACGCCATTGTTGCAGCGACCGCTGGATTTTGGCATTGATTTGGTGGTCCACAGTGCCACTAAATATCTGAATGGCCATGGCGATGTGATTGCGGGGATTGTTTGCGGCAGTGAAGCACACATTCATAAAGTGAAGTATGAAATTTTAAAAGACATTGGCGCTGTGATATCGCCACACGATGCGTGGCTGATCTTACGCGGTCTTAAAACCTTAGATGTGCGATTGCAGCGACATTGCGATAGTGCCCAGCGTGTGGCAGAGTTTTTAGAACAGCACCCGAGGGTAACACGTGTGCATTACCCTGGACTTAAATCTCATCAAGGGCATCAATTTATTGGTCAGCAGATGAAGCGTGCTGGTGGCGTGATTGCTTTTGAATTAGCTGCAAATCGAGAAGAGTCGATGGCCTTTGTCGGATATCTAAAGCTGTTTTCTATTGCGGTGAGTCTCGGTGATGCCGAATCGCTGATCCAACATCCCGCATCGATGACGCATTCTCCTTATACGCCAGAGGCGAGGACACTTGCTGGCATTGGTGACAATCTGCTGCGGATCTCTATTGGTTTAGAGGATTGTGATGACCTTGTTGCCGATTTGAACCAAGCGCTAGCTCGATTAGCTTAATGGTGATTATTTTAAAACGTTTCAGTTTTAGTCTTTTGTTTTATAAACAAATATGGGGTTGTTGACCTGCAAAGTGAAATTTAATGGCGGATATTTTTGGCGTGTATTTGGAATTTCGAACATCGTAGTCTATTTTTGATAAGAGGCCACGGAAGTCGGACGAAAGGCCAATATCATGGAATAGAGGAATTGTTATGAAAACTACAAATCGTATACCCGCTTTTATGAGTGCTATAGCATTAACGGCTTTTTTGGCAAGTCCAGTCATCGCCGAAGAACCGCCAACCAAGACGGTCCCTAAAATGCAGGCACAGGTTAAAACTGAAGCAAATGAAATAGCATCTGAAGTTAAGAAGTCCATGCCTGATACCGCTCAAGTCAACATAAATACGGCATCAGCCGAGCAGCTACTCGTACTCAAAGGAATTGGTACTGCAAAGGCTCAAGCGATTGTCGACTATCGCACTAAAAATGGTAAGTTCAATACAATAGATGATTTAGCCAATGTTTCGGGTATCGGAGCTAAGTTGATTGAGCAAAATCGTCATTTGCTCAAGTTATAAGCACTTAAGCGATTATTGACTAATGCTGATTGTAATGTGGCATAAAGGTATATTACATCACAGCCAATAAATGCATCAGGGTAAACAATGCCGTTCAATGAGAGAGTGAACGGCATTTTTTTTTGGTCTAATCGAATCGTTGTAAAAGTCATTCCGATAACAGTCAAAATCATCGTATTCATTAGGTTCCAAACTTCAGCGAAACAGGTGAGTTGGACAGGGGAATCGTATGACCATCGCTTCTACGAGTGGCATAAATATAATCGATGAGATTGAGGACATTGGATTTTGATCTTTTAGTGAGATCGTTAAGCTATCCATCTTAACTGATAGGCATTACGCCATTGAAGGTCTTTACTGTTTCAATCACGTTATTTGCTTATAGATTGTGCAGTTAGGTGGGATATCATGAGTTCTTGTTGATTAGCGCTTGATC
>JBOFUF010000515.1:0-4344 GCA_051652445.1 Shewanella sp. | reverse complement strand
CCTTTCCTGTTGAGCCGTGTGATACGTCAGTGTCAGGAATCTTATCCGGCAATGAGTTTATTGTTGAAGGAAGATACCACTGAGCGTTTGTTAGATGCGTTGGGTAAAGGAGAGTTAGATCTATTAATCCTAGCGCTGCCGGTGGATACCAGCGGTTATCACAGTATGAAAGTGGGTACAGATCCATTCAAGATGGTTGCCCACAAAGATTTAGCTGATGATATACATCAGCCTATCGATTATCAAACGCTGCCGGATGAGAGTATTTTCTTGCTGCAAAGTGAGCATTGCATTACAGGTCATGCCATCACGGCATGCCAGCTAGGTGATAGCGCGAAAGTGAATCCGTTTGCTGCAACCAGTTTGCATACGTTAGTGCAGATGGTGAATAGCAAGCTTGGGACAACATTTTTGCCGCAAATGGCAATTGATGCCGGCATTTTGAATGACACTGACTTAGTGGTGATGATGCCACCAGGCGAAGCGCCTTACCGCGATATCGGCCTTGTCTGGCGTCAAACAACCAGTCGTATTTTAACGTTTCGTACTTTGGGTTTGATGATCCAAAAGTTGTTAACTAAGCATGTGGAATAAACAGGCTGCAACAGTAAAGAGTTAATGTAAACTAGTGCTTAGATTTGATAAGAAATTAGCGTGGGGAAACGCCAAATACTTCGATGGAGTGTTGTTTTCCTTTGAGTTTCACAGGGCCTAGATTTGATAGGTGGTATTGAGAGTTGGGATTATCTAAACGTCCCGCGAGTGCGCCTGAAATCAACATGCGCTGGCCCAGTGGATTGCACTGATCTTGCAGTCTCGCCAGGGTGTTAAGCACATCACTAAAAAAACTAATCTCTTGTTTCTGTACGCCAACCACTGCAGCGACAACTTGACCGCAATGAGCTGCGGCTTTAAATTTTGGCACGAAACCATATTGTTCTTCAAAGTAATGTCTTTGCCAATTGAGTTGCTGGCTGAATTCAAAATAGATATTGATGCAGCGGTCGTGCACTATTCCTTCTTCTAATGGCCAGTGGATCAAGGCGGCATCGCCCATATAGCGATAAATTTCAGCTTCATTATTACTCACTGTGTCTGAAAGTAAACTAAAGCTGTCTTGGATCAATCGACTAAAACGGTAATCCCCGAGTGATTCGGCATGTGTAGTCGAGGCTACCATGTCTAAATAGAGGAATAACTGCTGTTCGTATCTTGGCTTATGGTATTTACCTAGGCCTATATTCAACAGAATACGCGGCCCAACTAACAATGCCATTTGCTCGACAAAAGCTAAGCTGACTCGTACGACGACTAAATAGACGATCAACGCTTGGAATGAAGGGCTATAAAGTATGTGCGCTGTTAGCATTTGCCTTAAGGTCGACATGTGATTTTCGATGGCCCACAGATTTAAAAATTGGGTCATGTAAGCTAATGTCGTCGCACCGAGTAATAAAAATAACCCCTTAAAGATGACTGAAAACACATAAGGAAGGCGATTTATCGCACTGAAATCGGCAATGACGTTCGATATCCAATGCAGACTGCCGAAAATAATCCCCATATAGATGGCGAGCGTTGCAAGATCGGATGAACCTGCCGCCCACTGTGGCAGCTCTGGTGATTGGGCATATCGAAAAAACACGAATGCAGCCATGGCAACTGCCCAGGCTAAAATTGCAAAAAGAAGTTTTTTCGCTTGTCTACGTGCTCTCACTGCTTGATGGGTATCCGAATATGACTGTGGTTTCAGGAGGGCGTAGTTTATAGAAAATAGTTACCTTAGTGCCAGTGAAATTTGTGATTTGGATCAATCCAAGTCCATATCGTCACTAAAAATTAACCAAAGACCTTATCGAGTATCATGGCGGTGAAGCGGGTCTTTAAATAAAATCCTCTAGGGTTAGTCATTTTGATGCGACCATCTTCGGCAATGCTTTGAGTCAATACCTTGCTATTGGCCGCTTTAGGGCGCAATTGCAGCACTTCTCCGTGGCGTGCGGTGAGTTTCTCAACTTTGCCAAGAGCGATAAGCTCCATAATCTCTTCCCAATCCTGCTGCAGTAATTGTAACTCGTGCAAATCGGGTTCCCACAGAATAGGTGTACCAACACGGCGCTCAGCCACAGGAATATGTCTCTCCCCTTCAACGGGTACCCAAAGCACCCGTTGTAACTTATGGCAGACTAAGCTGTTTTGCCACGTCAACCCTTGGATATTTGACAGTGGTGCCACGCAAACATAAGTTGTTTCTAACGGCCGTCCTAAAGAATCGATGGGGATAGTTTTTAACTCAACCCCTAGATGTAAAAAATCTTGCTCAGGTCTAGAGCCTGCCGTTGCACCTAATTCCATTTCGATTAATTGGCCGACCCAGCCCTTATCGCGCTTTAGATCCTTGGGGACACGAATGCTTCTTTGGGTTGCTATCTGTGCCAAGCTCACGCCTGCTATCATATTGGCACGCTCGAGGAGTTCAGATAGATTTTTGGGAGGGATAATTTGATTCATGGCTGAATTTTACTTAAAAATAACCGCTTAGCAAGGGCGGTTAAAAAGTGAGCACTATAGTTTGGGTAAACTTGTACCATTTTTTTGTATTCTAAGTAACTGATTTTAAATTCCATATCCGAGTTAGCCCCCATTTTTAAAAAAAGTGTTCAAAGTTACTCTCTGCTTTCCCTTGCGTTCCTCACATACTTATCCACAGATAATATGGATAACTCAATAGTATTTTTCTCCTAACCCAATAAAAACCCCAAGTCAATGCCAATTAAGTGCCTCTTTTCCTCGTTTTATCGACAGTTACGGACACTGCTTGTGCATAAAATTATCGAATTTCGTGAGAACAATAGAAATCGTCAATCATGGTCAAAAAGTGAGCTTAATTGTTTTCTGAAGTTAGCCTGAATCAAATAAAATGCATAAGTTGTTCATTTTAAAGTTTATTTTGTTGTTGCTTTAAATTGTGCAGTTGAGAGTGGATAGCTGTTTTTTGAGCGTTATAGCAAGTTCAACTGAGTTTCAAACAGAGATATCCACAGAAAATGTGGATATCCTCGCTTTCAATCTCGAACTGTTGTTGATAAATATCTTTCAAGTCTGATGTTATCCAAAGGCTAGGGTGAAATAGAGGTTTGCTGCGAGACTAGCTTTATGAAACAATCAGTTTATTAAATTTAATGTGATTTGGAGTCCATGTGATTGATAGCGACGGCTTTCGCGCAAATGTGGGCATTATAATTTGTAACAAATACGGTCAAGTCATGTGGGCTAGACGCTTCGGTCAACATTCATGGCAGTTTCCTCAGGGGGGAGTTGATGATGGTGAAACCCCCGAAGAGGCTATGTACCGCGAGCTGTACGAAGAAGTCGGCTTAAGACCTGAACATGTTCATATTTTAATCTCGACCCGTTCTTGGTTACGTTATCGTTTGCCAAAGCGTTTGGTTAGACAAGACAGTAAACCTGTCTGCATTGGGCAAAAACAGAAGTGGTTTCTGTTACAACTAAAAACTCAAGATAGCGCGATTAACTTGAGTTCCTCAGGACATCCTGAATTTGACGATTGGCGTTGGGTTAGCTATTGGTATCCAGTGCGACAAGTTGTTTCATTTAAGCGTGATGTTTATCGTAAGGTGATGAAAGAGTTTGCGGTAACGGCATTGTCATTCCAAATCCTAGAAATACCTAGAAAACGCGGAAGACAAAAAATAACGGGCTGATTTTCAAAAGAGGATTGAAAACAGTGTTAAATACGCTTAGGGATATTACGCAGGCTGTGGCATCAGCCCACAGTTTAGAAACCGCATTAGAAGGCTTAGTGTCATCGACTAAAGCGGCGATGCAAACCCAATGTTGCTCCATCTATATTCTAGAAGAGCAAGAGCTGGTGTTATCTGCCACTGATGGCCTTGAAAAAAGTGCTGTTGGCCGGGTGCGTATGCCACTGACTGAGGGATTAGTAGGACTCGCCGCCCAGCGAGAAGAGTCTGTTAACTTAGCGGATGCTCAGCTTCATCCTCGATTCAAACTGTTTCCTGAGGTCGCCGAGGAAGAATATCGTGCCTTTTTAGCTGTACCTATCATCTACCAGAAAGCGGTGGTGGGAGTGATAGTGGTGCAGCAGGCGAGTGCTCGGCAATTCAGTGAAGGTGAAGAAGCGTTTTTGATGACACTTGCCGCCCAATTGGCGATGGCAGTGCGTGGCTTAAAGCAAAAAGCTCAAGTCAGCTCCGATGAACAACAAATTCTATTTCAAGGTACTTCAGCATCGAACGGTATCGCCATTGCATATGCCTTCGTACTTGGTGGGGAGATCCCCCTCGAGCAGGCTGAGGTGCG
>JBOFUF010000514.1:0-3434 GCA_051652445.1 Shewanella sp. | reverse complement strand
GTTACAAAGATCGGTATAATTACGACTCAAAATTGGTTAGCTCTAACCTCTGTGACCCGTGGAAATAATATAATGCAAAACCACAGCAATCTTAATGATATCGGCGTAATTGGCCTTGGTGTTATGGGTAAAAACCTTGCGCTAAACATCGCTGACAACCAATATCACGTCAGCGTATTTGACCTCGATCCTGTTAAAGTTAATGGTGTAATACAGCAAGAAAAACAGGAACGTGCTGGGCTCGAATCTCGCATTCTTGGCTGTGCTAATCTTACCGAAATGTTAGCCAGTCTCACCAAACCCCGTATTCTTGTGCTGTCTGTTCCTGCTGGAGCCCCCGTCGATGGTGTTTGTCGTGCCTTGATTTCTGCCGGAATTGAGTCTGACGATATTGTTATCGATACCGGTAACAGTTTATGGACTGATACGGTTGAGCGTGAAGCACGATACAAAGGGCAGTTTGTATTTTTCAGTTCTGCAGTTTCGGGCGGTGAAGTCGGAGCGCGTTTTGGCCCCTCATTGATGCCCAGCGGCGATATCGATGCGTGGCATCATGTTGCGCCGATTTGGAAAGCGATTGCCGCTAAGGTTGATGCCAAAACGGGACTACCTATTGAACGCTTCGAGCCGGGAAATCCGGTGACAGAAGGCGAGCCATGCACGACTTATATTGGTCCCGCGGGGGCTGGCCATTATGTGAAGATGGTTCACAACGGTATTGAATACGCTGATATGCAGTTGATTTGCGAAGCCTATCACATGCTGCATGATGGTTTAGGTATGAGCGCAGCCGAAGTGGGTGGGGTGTTTGAACGCTGGAACAAAGGCAGCTTGAACAGCTACTTGATGGAGATCAGTAGTGAAGTGTTAAAACAGGCGGATCCACTAACGGGTAAACCGCTGGTGGACATGATTTTAGATAAAGCGGGCCAAAAAGGTACGGGTTTGTGGACGGCCGTGAGCAGTTTACAAATGGGCTGTCCGGCGCCGACGATTGCTGAGGCTGTGTATGCTCGCGCCGTGAGCACCCAAAAAACCTTACGCTTGCAACTGAGCCAGACGTTGGCTGGGCCAAATGCAACAATGATGGATGATGCGCAAAAAGCGCAATTGATTGAAGCCCTTGAAAGTGCATTATATTGCGCGAAAGTCTGTTGTTATGCTCAAGGCTTCCAGTTAATGGCGATGATGGCCCATGAACAACAATGGCCGTTAGATTTTGCGCAAATTGCCAAAATTTGGCGGGCGGGTTGTATTATTCGCGCGACGTTCTTGCAATCCATTGCCCAAGCCTATGGGGCTAATGCCAATCTTAGTCATTTGTTAATGGCGGACAGTTTTGCGTCCACCTTATCTGAAAAACAAGGCTTGTGGCGCACTGCGGTAGCTACGGCTGTGATGCAAGGCATTCCTGTACCTTGTATTAGTTCGGCGCTGGCGTATTACGACAGTTACCGCTGCGAAACATTACCGGCAAACTTGCTCCAAGGTCAGCGTGACTTTTTCGGCTCTCACACCTTTGAGCGCATCGATACCCCTGCGGGCGAGAAATATCACTTAGACTGGAGTGCCAAAGAGCGCAGCCTAACTAAAGTCTAAAGTCTAAAGTCTAAAGTCTCAGCCGTTAGTAAAATGAACAACGCCCTGAATCAAGGGCGTTTTTTTAAGTGACTAAAATTAAACTTTCAGCTTGATAGAACCTTTTTTATTCAGAATCCCCTGCTCCAGCTTAATGGTTTGCTCTTATGCGGTAAAAACTAACCCCACGCTAAACAAAGCACTAAAAATCATGGTTAGCTTAGCTGTGCGGCCGAGTAACGGATTTAAGGCTTCACCAGAAACCGCATAAAAATCACGACTAAGTTTACGGGCGATAAGCAGTGATAATCCCGCTAATAATACGGGAAGCCCCGGTAAAATGCCCAGTAGAAAGCCTGCAATGACTAAACCGAACGGCAGGTAAATCAGTACTTGATATAAGACTTTTGATTGTGCTTCGCCGATACGTACAGCAAGAGTATGTTTGCCCGCTTGGGTGTCGGTAAGAATATCGCGAGTGTTATTGACTAACATGATTGCCGCATTGAATAGTCCAATGGCACAACCGAGTAACCAAGCATTGATTGTCGTATTGCCCGCCTGCAGATAATAACTGCCTACCACTGCAACTAATCCAAAAAAAATGAAGGCTGCCACTTCTCCCAGTCCATGGGATGCCAATGGATAGGGACCACCACTGTAGCCAAGTGCACCTAAAATAGCGGCTGTGGCGAGAATGGCGATGGGCCAGCCTCCGCGCAAAATCAGAAATGATCCCACGACCAGCGCCATGAAGAGGCAAAATAACATGGCATTGCGAACGCTTGTGGGTGAAATTAAACCACTTTGAGTTACGCGAACAGGCCCTAAGCGCTCGTCTGTATCTATACCGTTTTTAAAATCAAAATAGTCGTTAGCGAGGTTGACGGCGATTTGTAATAAGACAGCGCACAGCATTGAAGTGGCAGCGATTAACCAGCTGTACTTCTCAAGATGCAGGGCGAGAATATTGCCGATCAGTAGGGGACCTATGGCCGCGGGTAGCGTGCGGGGTCTTATTGCTAAAATCCAAGGATTCATGGCGTCCAGTCGTTATGGGTAAATGGGAATAGTATCTAGCAAGGGTTAACTTAAGGAATAGCATAACAAGATTTAACATGAAAGTGAGCACTATCTAATAAACGTATTTAACAGAATTTGAATTGGCGCACATATGCTTACTGCTGCGGGGTGATATTTGTCGAGAAGCTCAAAGAAAAGCATCAAAGTCTGTGTTTTTATAGCTGATGTTGTTTAGGACTCTTTGCCAGTTATGACTCTGTGCCTGCGTTGACATCAATATTTTGTGCAATGACTGACATACCGTTGCCGTCTTATGCTCATTTTAAGCGTTCACAGAATGGTTTTTACCATTATAGCTTTGCTAATAAGGACATATAGGGATGCGTTTCGATAATAAAGTGGCGTTAGTGACAGGGGCAGGGGCTGGGTTAGGTCGAGCCTATGCCATTATGCTGGCTGAACGGGGGGCTAAAGTCGTACTCGTTGACCAAGCGTTATCATCTGATGAGTCAATCTCTAATAATGGCGCCCAAAAGAGTTCGGTCAATTTAGAATTAATGCAGACTTATTGCAGCATTATCGAACTCGGAGGCGATTGCCTTTACTTTGTGCTTGATGTGAGTGTGCGTGATGATGTGAACCGTATGGTGGAAGAGGTCATTCTACGCTGGCATCGTATTGATATTTTGATTAATAACGCAGGTGTTTACGGTGCTTGCGCCTTCGAGCATATAAAGCTTGAACAGTGGCATCGGCAATTAGATGTGGATCTCAATGGCTGTTTTTATCTCACTCAAGCGGTTTGGCCCTACATGCAACGACAGAATTTTGGT
>JBOFUF010000513.1:0-6732 GCA_051652445.1 Shewanella sp. | reverse complement strand
GGCGAACTTGTCTCAAGTGGCTACCCATGCTCACCACAGCGATGTCGGATTGTTATTAGCGCTGGCTTATCCGGATCGTATCGCTAAAGCCCGCGGTGTTGAGGGCTATCAACTCGTCAATGGTACGGGCGTGGTGCTGGCCACTGAAGATGCATTGGCGCAAACGCCTTGGATGGTAGTGGCGGATTTTCAAGAAACCGAAGGCCGCAATGCCGGGCGGATTTACTTGGCGAGTCCGTTTCAGCCGAGCTTATTTGATCGCGAGCTAAAAGACTTGCTGGAAATACACGAGATCTGTGGCTGGGATGAAGCGAAAGGCCGAGTGATTGCGCAGCGCCAATACAAGGTCGGACACATTTTAGTCAAAACCGAAACCATTGCTAAGCCTGAACGTAAGCAAATTGTCGCGGCCTTACTGGGCTATATTCGCCAGCAAGGATTACAAATCCTTAATTGGAACGCTAACTTAGAACAGTTTCAACACCGGCTCAAACTGGCAACGGAGTTCGACGCGGGCAGTGACTGGCCCAAGGTTGATGACGAGACTTTATTAACGAACTTAGAAACTTGGCTGGCGCCTTACCTCGAAAATGTGAATAATCTGCCGCAATTAGTTAAGCTTGATTGCTTTGCTTTTGTGGCAAACTGTTTGAGCTGGCAGCAGAAACAGCGACTTGACGAGTTATTGCCAACCTCTTGGCTGTTAGTCACCGGTACCTTCGCGCCAATCGTATACGATGAATCTGGGCGTGCACTGCTGCGCGTGCGTCTGCAAGAAACCTTTGGCATGGCACAGAGCCCTATGTTGGCGCTGGGCAAGCTAAAAGTCACGATGGAGTTACTCTCTCCAGCCCAGCGGCCATTAGCCTTGACGGCAGATTTAGCCAGTTTCTGGCAAGGGCCTGATGTGGAAGTGAAGAAGGAAATGCGCGGCCGCTATCCAAAGCATTTGTGGCCGGACGATCCGGTCAATACACAGCCGACAAAATTTACCAAGAAGAAAACCTTGGGTTTAGCTCAGCCTTAGCACCGCGGCGATGGTTTTATAACCTAGTTTTGTGTTGCGAGTTTTGTGCTGCGAGTTTTAGCGCATTTTGTGAGCAAACGCTTTGATTCGTACCACGTTAGCTTTGTGCCTATGGCTGATGTCTTTAAATGCATGAATGATGAAGTAGATATGACAACTAAGACGACAAAAAAAACACCCGCTTCCCGTCGGGCTAATCATGGCCGCGGTTTCTTTCGACGAATGTGGTCTATATGTTGGAAATTAGGCTTGGCGGGATTGGCTGTAGTGACTTTATACAGTATTTATCTCGATCAAATTATTGCGCAAAAATTTGAAGGCCAAAAATGGCACTTGCCTGCGCAGGTGTTTAGTCGTTCTATGGCGCTGTATCCTGGCGCAGCTGTCAGTCATTCGCAAATGATGGCAGAACTTAAATTGCTCGGTTATCGCAAAGTTGCTAACCCGCGCCAAGTGGGAGAATTTTCGGCATCAAGTACGCGGATTGAATTGTGGCGTCGACCGTTTTTGCATCCTGAAGGCGATCAAGTCGAACAAAGAGTCATGATAAGCTTCGACAGCAATGGCATCAGTTCGGTCGCTCGCGTGTCGGACAAACGCCAACTCGCCGTATTTCACCTTGAGCCTGTGTTGCTCGATCGCATTATTACTGGCGACGGTGAAGACAGGTTGTTTGTACCGACCGAAGAAATGCCTAAGACGATTGTGCAGGCGTTACTGCTGGTGGAAGATCGTAGTTTTTATGAGCATCATGGTGTGAACCCATTCGCCATTGCGCGCGCGGCTTTTGTGAATATCAGCGCTGGCCGCACTGTGCAAGGTGGCTCGACGTTAACCCAGCAGTTAGCGAAAAACTTTTTCCTTTCAAGTGAGCGTTCTTTGCTGCGTAAGGTGCGCGAAGCCTTAATGGCGGTCATTATTGATTTTCGTTACAGTAAAGAAGATATCCTCGAGGCATATCTTAACGAAGTGTATATGGGGCAAGATAAATCCCGTGCCGTTCATGGTATGGGGTTGGCTTCACGTTTTTATTTCGGTCGTCCTATCAGCGAGTTAACTACCTCCCAGCAGGCATTCTTAGTGGCTGCGATTAAGGGGCCGTCTTACTATAATCCATGGCGTTCTCCTGAGCGGATCCAAGAGCGTCGCGATTTGGTATTACGTTTACTCATGGATGCGGGGGAGTTAACCACAGCCGAGTACAAGGCGGCGGTAGAGTCACCCTTAGGGATCCGTCATCTCAATAAACCAGCCCATCAAAAATTACCTTCTTTCTTCGCCCTCGTAAAAAAGGAAGTGAACGAGCGTTATGGCGATGCATTATTGAAGCAATCTGGGGTGAAAATTTATACTACGCTCGATCCTATGGCCCAGGAGGCCGCCGAAATTGCGGTCACCAAAACGCTGAAAAGCTTAGATAAAAATAATAAATCATTGCAGGTTGGTATGGTTGTGACTGACAAGTACACAGGCGGTATTGCCGCGATGGTCGGTGATAAAACCCCTGGATTTGATGGCTTTAACCGCGCGGTTGAAATTCGTCGTCCAATAGGTTCGTTAATTAAGCCCTTTGTGTACGCAACGGCATTAGCGCCTAATCGCCAATTTACTTTAGCAACACAGCTTAAAGATCAACCTATTACCTTAAAGAGCGAGCAAGGTAAGACATGGTCGCCACAAAACTTTGATAAGACGTTTAGTGGTCAAGTGCCGTTGTTAACTGCGTTGAAAAAGTCGATGAACATACCAACCGTAAATCTGGGGCTTGCAGTGGGGGTGGATGCGGTCGCAACAACATTAACGAAATCGGGCTGGCAAGAGCCGTTAAATCAGTACCCTTCTATGTTACTCGGCGCCGTCAATGGCTCGCCATTAATGGTCGCGCAAGTGTACCAAACTTTAGCTGATAGTGGTGTTTATCGTAAGTTAACTACAGTGACCGCAGTGCTTGATTCGGATAAAAATCCATTGCCAGTGACGCGATTGCCCAAAGAGCAAGCCATCGCCGCTGATACCGATTTTTTGATCCAATTTGCTATGCAACAAGTGGTCAATACGGGAACGGCGACGCGTTTAGGTAATGCTTTCCCTGGCGTTGGTCTTGCGGGTAAGACGGGGACCAGTAACGACAGCCGCGACTCTTGGTTTGCCGGCTTTGATGAGCGTAACGTCGCCGCCATTTGGGTGGGGCGTGACGATAACGGTAAGACCAGCTTGTATGGCAGCAGTGGCGCTATGGCGGTGTATCTTGCCTTCTTAAAAGAGCGTCCACCGATCAGTTTGCGATCGATTCAGGCGCAGGGCGTAGTGCGGGGATTTTTTGACCGAGATACTGGTGTTGCCAAGCAATCGAATTGCAGTAATGTTGATGCACTGCCAGCGTTATCCGCCAGTTATCGCCCTGTCGATAACTGCGGCGAACCGTTGCAGTGGTGGCAGAAAATGTTAGGCCAATAATGCTCTTGTGCGTTGAATATCAACATTGTTGGTCAAGTCGTGCCGATGCTGATGGCAGAAGGGATCGAGCGTAAACTCGGGACACCAATCTTGCCTCAGCTTGGCGCATTAATCCAAAGTGAGAAACATGACATGTTTAAAACCGCTGCAGCTGTACATATTTTAGTGAACCACAAAGAGCAGGCTGAGGATATTGTTAAGCAGCTGAATAATGGTGCTAATTTTGCAGTACTTGCCAAACGTTTTTCCTCTTGTCCTTCGGCCAAAAAAGGCGGGGATCTGGGTGAGTTTAAGAAGGGGCAAATGGTGCCTGCGTTCGATAAAGTCGCCTTTTCGGCAGCGTTATTGGTGCCGCATATCGTGAAAACTAAATTTGGCTGGCATGTGGTCAAAGTGCTTTATCGCACTTAATTGTGGTCAAAGTGCTTTATCGGGAAAGCCGTTGTCTCGTTCCTGTTTTTTGCACAAGATTGTGATGGTGTACGAAGTACATTGAATGACTGAGCTTTTGAGCGATACCCATCGCTATCTAAGAATGACAATTCACTCGTTTGATTAGCGCTTAATGTAAAAAGGGCACACAGAGGTTTGCCCTTTTTTCAATTAAAGATCATGACTTAGATTAAAACGTATAGCTGTAGCCTAAGGTCAGTGAACGAGGTTTACCCGTGAATATCGAGCCGTGAACTCGGGTGGTCATATAGGTTTCATCGAGTAAGTTATCGACGGTTAAATACACTTCCTGCGCGTCGGTAACAAAATACCGTGCTGATAGATCAACAATCGTTTTCGCGTCGATTAATTGATCGGCAGAAATGGTTCCTGAACCCGCTTTTGTGCGCATTTCGTCGGTGTAACGTGCGGCTAAGGTCAATTGCCAGTCATGGCTCTGCATGCCAGCTGAAACATAGACTTGGTTTTCAGGTAGATAGGTTAGTTTATCGCCAGCGGTAACCGTCTCCCAAGTCTCGAATGCAGATGTGAAGCTATGGGTAAATTCAGCATTGGTATAAGTGTAAGCCAGTTTTACTGGGAAGCTGATGCCGCCTGTTTGGTTGAACTCGTAACCTAAGCTGAACTCCACTCCTTTGACGTCCACTTCTCCCGCGTTGTATTGATTGCCGACATTGCTGGCATCACAGCCTTGTGCCTCGGTGCAGTTACCGTGCATATTGCTGTAATCACTATAGAAAGCAACTAGCTCTGAGTTAAACACCGCTTGGTTATAACGCATGCCAGCTTCATAGTTCCAGCTTTGTTCTTCGTCACCTTCGGCGTTACCAGGAGCGGCGGGGGAGAAGCCTTTTTGCACGCCTGCGAGGAGAATTAACTGTTCGTTAAGCTGATATGTTGCCGCGAGTGAAGGTAATACAGCACTAAAGCTATTATCGATTTCTTTGCTCGGGTTACCCTCACGGCCAGTGTTGGTTTTACCCCAATCTTGGCGTTGAGTGTCGACATCCTCAAAGCGAATGCCGGCAGTGATCGCAACATCTCCTAGGGTGATTTTATCCTGTACATAAGCGGAAAAAGCACTGGCGCTATCGACAAGATTAGAATCTGTCCCTGGAACGCCGCTCTTAGTGCGGGTCATCATTTTATTGGCATCCATGGCATAACTATCGGCCCATTGGTATCTGTCCATCTCGTCTTCATGGTAACGAGCACCAAAGGCAAGATCATGATCGCCAAGCGATAAGTTCAGTTCAGTCTGGATCCCTTGGGATAAGTAATCACGGTTGTTCGCTTTCACGTTCACATCGAGTGTCGTCAATAAACCCGCATCAAAGTTGGCGGCGTTTTGAATGCCACCTTTGCTTAAACTATCACCGCCGACCTTATCTGCTTTGTACCAATTGCGGTGGAAATCATTGTAATAAGCTATGGTGCTTAGGCTGAGAGTGTCAGTAAAGTCGATGATATGGTTCAACTGAATGTGTTTATGTTCAGTGGTCATCAGATCTTTTTGCGAGGCAGAATAACGGCTTTGTGGGGATATTTGGTAATCAGCATTGGTAAGACCCATGTAAGTTTCATGGGAGGTCTCATCGGCAAACTTAAGCTTGAGCTCAAGTGCTTGCTGATAACGAGCGGTTTTATCTGTATTGATGCGCACTTTGGCTAAGGCGTCATTTTTGGTAAAACCGGTATCGCCACCCACGGCATTGATATCTTTAAAGCCATCGGCTTGATAACGATAAATCTCAGTCACAGCGCCTATGCGTTCACCTTGACCACCGGCATGGGTGTGTAATTTTCCAAAGCCATCTTCGCCCAAGGCGACATCAAGTTTACCCGCTAAATCGTGTTGTGGAATTTGGCGCGAGACCATATTAATCACGCCGCCAGTCGTGCGGGGGCCATATTTAACGGTCGAGCCTCCCTTCATCATTTCAACGGATTGCATCCTGCCAGAGGTTGGGAAGTAATAGGCTGCAGGGGATGCATAGGGTGCTGGTGCGGCAAGTACACCATCTTCCATCACAGTAATTTTTTCTGAGCGATTCTGTCCTGTGCCACGCATCCCTAAATTAGGGCGTAAACCATAGCCGTCTTCCTCTTGGATATAGACACCCGGCACCGATGAGAGCGTGCGCATAATGTCGGTATACTTGAAGGTATCTAATTGGGCTTGGTTGATTTGATGGGCACTCCCAGGGACGGTATTGATGGGATTTTTACTGCCAAAAATACTTATTTGCTCTATGGGTTGAGTTGGGGCTTGCGCTACTGCATTGATACTCAATGCCGCCGTGAATGCGCTGACACTTAGGCGCAATGGGTGGAACGGGTTCATAAACTCTCCAAATGGTTAAATGACTAAAACGTATCGCAATAGTAACTGTTCGCATTTGCATTTGCCATTCGTTTTGTTAACTTAAAACAAGCATTGTTATCATTTGGGTTACAGCTGTGGCTAAGTGAGAATGTAGAATGATTTATCTCTATCTAAGACATCGGGTGAGTGAAACGCATAAAAATAGGGTAGACTCATGCTAATTTTGTTACCCATCCCCTATTGAATTATCAAAATAGAGTTTATATGTTTCTAGCGCCTTATTTTTTAAAGCAAAATCAAGCTATTTCCGTTTCAGCACAACAAGCCAGTGACTTCGCTAAGAAAATCGCGCAGGACTTCAATCCCATCCACGATGTCGGCGCAAAACGTTTTTGTGTACCGGGAGATTTACTGTTTGCTTTAGTGTTGACTCAATATGGTCTGAGCCAAAGCATGAAGTTTGGCTTTG
>JBOFUF010000512.1:0-3327 GCA_051652445.1 Shewanella sp. | reverse complement strand
AGCACTATGCTATCGGTTTGATTGAAGCGGATAATGGCATTGATATGAGGCAGGGCAGTGCGCTGTGTGTCTTTAACATATTGCATCAAGCAACCTGCCGCCTGCAGTGATAAACGTGCATCTGCGATGCCAAAACCATGCAAGTCTTTCGTGCCAAACTGAGCCAGCAGTAACTTGATACTCGTCTCGTAATCAAATTCCCATTCAGGGCGACGACGTTTACCTTTAAAACTGTTTAGCAGACCAAGTTCACCAAAGTCTTCGCTGTAGAGAATTTCAACGGGATTAGTGCGTTGCAATTCTGCTTCTAATGACTCTCGCGTGTCGAGCTCAGTAATCACAAAACGCCCGGATGAAACATCTAATGTGGCATAACCAAAACCGACTTTACCTTGATAAACGGCGGCCAATAAATTGTCTTGGCGTTCTTGTAGCAGGGCTTCATCGGTTAAGGTGCCGGGCGTGACGATACGCACGACTTTACGCTCAACGGGTCCTTTAGAGGTTGCGGGATCACCGATTTGTTCGCATATCGCAACCGATTGGCCAATTTGAACTAATTTAGCAAGATAGCCTTCGACAGCATGGTAAGGCAGCCCAGCCATAGGAATGGGATCGCCACCACTTTTACCGCGCGCCGTAAGTGAAATGCCTAACAGTTCAGAAGCACGTTTAGCATCGTCATAAAACAATTCGTAGAAGTCACCCATACGATAAAACAGTAACATGTCGTGGTGTTCTGCTTTCATGGTCAAGTATTGACGCATCATTGGAGTATGTTTTTCTAAATCATCGGTATCAATTACATTCATTAAATCGTTATCGTCCGTTGTGACTGCCTAAAGGCTATATCAGTTTGTGAGGGCTGATTGGGGCTATGTAATAAGCGAAATGTTAGCAGAAGAGTGAGCTACTGGTATCTGCCTAAACGTTCATGCAAAATTTGCTGTGCCAATCTTAGCAATAATTTAGCGAAAATTGAGCCCTTAACGACGGATATTCATTAAAGGGAGCTATTATCTGATTTGAAATGCATTAAAATCTGGGTCATATCAAAAATCCTATCAGCTAAAAATAATTCAGTTACAGGCCTTGATACTGTATGATTGTACAGTATACTAGTCAGTAGAATTAAGGCAAAAAGCTTGGCTTTTTGAATTACCCGTTTGTAAATTGAATATCACTTTTGACAGCTTAATGCTTGTCTTGATGAGGGAACAGGAATGAAGGTCGATCCAAATAAAGAGAAAGCACTTGCTGCGGTATTGATCCAAATTGAGAAACAATTTGGTAAAGGCTCCATCATGAAGCTAGGTGAAGATCGCTCTATGGATGTTGAGACCATTTCTACCGGTTCTCTATCTTTAGACGTTGCTTTAGGCGCTGGCGGTTTGCCAATGGGGCGTATTGTTGAAATCTATGGACCTGAATCATCGGGTAAAACAACACTGACTCTAGAAGTGATTGCCGCAGCCCAGCGCCAAGGTAAAACCTGTGCTTTTATCGATGCGGAGCATGCCCTAGACCCTATCTATGCTAAAAAATTAGGCGTAGATATTGATAATTTACTTTGTTCACAACCAGACACGGGTGAGCAAGCGCTGGAAATTTGTGATGCATTAACTCGCTCAGGTGCTGTTGATGTTATCGTTGTCGACTCCGTCGCCGCATTAACCCCAAAAGCTGAAATCGAAGGCGAAATTGGTGATTCACATATGGGCTTAGCGGCGCGAATGATGAGTCAAGCGATGCGTAAACTTGCTGGTAACTTGAAGCAATCTAACACGTTACTTATCTTCATCAACCAAATCAGGATGAAGATAGGTGTGATGTTTGGTAACCCAGAAACCACTACGGGTGGTAACGCACTGAAGTTCTATGCTTCTGTTCGTTTAGACATTCGTCGCACGGGTGCCATTAAAGACGGCGATGAAGTTGTCGGTAACGAAACGCGCGTTAAAGTGGTAAAAAACAAAGTCGCTGCGCCATTTAAGCAAGCCGAATTCCAAATTCTTTATGGCCAAGGTATTAACCGTACAGGTGAATTAGTTGACTTAGGTGTCGCGCACAAGTTGATAGAGAAAGCCGGTGCTTGGTACAGCTATAAAAGTGACAAAATCGGTCAAGGTCGTGCGAATGCAGGTAAATATTTGACTGAAAACCCAGCCATTGCTGCTGAAATCGACAAGACATTACGCGAGATGCTTTTGAGCAATCCTAGCGCTCTTGCTGCCAAAGATACAGATAGTACTGAGGATAATATTGACTTAGAAACAGGCGAAGTATTCTGAGTCCGTCAGCCCGTCAAATCGCGGTAGCGCTATTAGCGCGCCGCGATTACTCCCGCCTACAAATTCGCGATAAATTGCTCGAAAAAGGTTTCGATATTAATGATATAGAGCCTGTGCTCGATGCTTGTGAATCCTCCGGTTTTATCAATGATACTCGCTATGCTGAGCTGTTGGTGCGTAGTCATATTAGTCGAGGGCACGGCGCAATACGCATCCGCCAAGCAATAGCACAGAAAGGCTTATCTAAAGATGACATTGATGCCGCCTTAGCTAATTGTGATTGTGACTGGTTTGCGCTAGCCAAAGACAAAGCCATCAAAAAATACGGTGTTCCCTGCGTAACAGAAGTGAAGGGCTCAACCGCTCGGGATCTCATCGCCAAAGAAAAGGCCAAACGAGTGCGTTTTTTAATGGGCCAAGGCTTTAGCTACGATCAAATTAGTTATGCATTAGATTCAGAGCCTGACGAAGACGATTAAAACCACTCATTCAAAGAGGGTTATTTGACGCTAAGGATTAAAAGCCTCGTTCAACATTACCAATGGCTTGACCGATTTTGCCCCGCTAATGATATCAATTCGCTTAAATATTGCCTTTCTCGCGCGAGACTCCCAGTCTGCAGTGTGCTTTTATGTTGCCGTTTTACGTCTAGCCACTCTGACGTAGGCTATTCACGCTAAAATATTAAATTCCTGATGTGTATATCACCAATCAAGACTGGTCGTCCTTCCTTAGTCTGCTTATAATGCTGGGCAAATAGAAACACGGCTAGCCTAAGGCGTAGCTGGTAATGCTTACCCAATTCAGGACGATTTCATGTATCAAACTACAGCAGAGCTTAGAAGTGCTTTCCTCGAATTTTTCCACAGCAATGGTCATCAAGTTGTGGACAGTAGCTCATTAGTGCCAGGCAACGACCCTACTCTTTTATTTACCAATGCGGGCATGAACCAGTTTAAGGACGTGTTTCTTGGCATGGACAAACGTAATTATACGCGTGCGACCACTGCTCAACGTTGTGTACGCGCTGGTGGTA
>JBOFUF010000511.1:0-12447 GCA_051652445.1 Shewanella sp. | reverse complement strand
AGGAGGCTCTTAACACCATATCTTCAATTGGCTCATAACGTACTGACACTTTTGGTGAAAAATCAGAACCGTAATCAGAGTAGTTATCTAAACGGCCCGCAAGAGACAGCTCCAGATTGTCTAGCACTGGGATTAATGTTTCAAAATAACCGGCTTTAACTGAACGGTCACCGCCGGCAGAATTACCCGCTGAACCACCAATTAACCCAGCTTCAGATTGTGCATCATATTGATCAGAATAAATTTCTTTACGGTATTCGCCTCCAATAAAGGCCGTAATCATACCCGCTGGTAATTCGGCGATATCAAACTGGGCATTAAGATAAAACTCATTAATATTAAACTCACTAATACGTGATGTGGTTGCGGCAGAGCCTTTAAGCACATCATCAGGGTTTGAGCTTGGGTTTTGCAGATCGTAGCCATAACTACAAGCAACATCGAAACTACCGTCAACACAATATCCAGGGTTAAAGTCATTGATATAACCCCACGCCGTTGAACGTGCTAGGTAACCGTTACCAATTTCATCAGATTTATTGCGAACACGGCGGAAACCCGCTTCAGTTTCAACTGTATCGGCAATGACGCCATTAACGCCAATTAAAAAATCCGTGTTTAAGTTAGTCACCGTGGTATCACGGTTACCTAACGCAGCAAAACGATGCCATACCGTTGCGTCCTGTTGAGCACCAATGCTGGCGTTATAATCGACCGCATTGGGATTGTTCTCTTTATCATAGAACCATGCATTGGGATTAGTGGGGTTATTGTAACTGTCTTCATCAATCTTACTTCTGTCAGGTGCGGGGGCATAACGGCCAAAGGACTCAGTTTTTGCAACACTGGCATTAGAGAATACTTTCCACTCATCATTAATTTGATGCTCGCCTTTTAAAAATAACGATTGGTTATCTGTAGAGGCTTCATTGGCGTTTGTGGCGTTAAAGTTGAACCGACAGGCTGCGCCATCAATATAAAAGTTTTCTTCAGTACAACCGCCAGGAATAGCCGTCAAGCCTGGAATGCCAGGTACTTGGACGTTGTTACCGAAACTTGAACCGCCTGGTTGTGTCCACGGGTAATCGCGCGCGAATACAATGTCACGTTTGTTCCAAGAAACACCGCCTAACAGTGACGTTGCTTCACTTGAAGAGCCAAACAGTACGCTGCCGGCGCTTCTATCACCACCGTCTTTAGGAATGCTGGGTTGGCCTTCGGTGTAGCTCATTTGTACACCGTTGAAATCTTTACGAGTAATAACGTTAACTACGCCGCCGATGGCATCCGAACCGTAAATTGCCGATGCTCCATCGGTTAACACTTCGATGCGCTCAACTGCGCCTAATGGGATCGAGTTTAAGTCTTGACTTGAGCCGGTTGAAGGCGACATGGTTAAACGGCGACCATCTACCAGCACCAATGTACGACTAGAACCTAAGCCACGTAAGTCAAGTGATGCTGTACCTTGTGCGCTGCTACCTGACTGGGGGCGGAAAGAACCCGCAGAGTTAAATGTCGTGTTGCGTAATAGGTCGGTTACCGATGTTTGACCTGACATATCAATCGCCGCGCGATCGATAACTGTAACAGGAACAGCACCTTCCATATCAGTACGTTTAATACGCGAGCCAGTAACTTCAATACGCTCGACTTCTTCTTTAGCCTTAGTGGTATCCGCTTCTGCAGCCAATACCATTGGTGTGCTTAATGCTACCGCTGCTGCGCCACTCACTAATGCTAATCGCACTGAATTAGCCAATAAATTACTTCTTAGCATTGTCTTTCTCCCTGATATTTCATCTGTTCTTATTTATTCCACCTCTGCCTTTTAACGCGAGGTAGTGTTGGTTAGCCTTCGTAAGCAAGAACGTTGACTTGGATCACAAAGGTACTCTCAACGCAATAAAACCACACCGGTAACACTAAATCAACATTTAACCGCAAAAAACCAACATATTTACCAATTGGCGTGCAGAAACCCATCATGCCCAAACAGTTAGAGCCAAAGTTGTTGCCACTGCTGACAATTTAACACTTGAGCACTAGCGCACTGTTTCAAATCAAAGGCATTTTATTCAATTGGTTAACGCTGGCCGCTTGTTGGGTGCTAATTTAGCGATTATCAATATTGACCGGTAAGTCGTAAAAAGTATGCACAACACAGGCTGCATGATGTTGCGGTAGGTTTGAGCAAGAATGGATACGCTATGGGTAGACAAGAGCGCCATTATTTCATGGCGATAGCTGAAGCTTAGTAAGATAAACCCACGGGCCAATGGCGATGGTTAACCAAAAAAGCAACGTTGGCGCCACGCAGGTTTTTAGAACAATAACGCTTAGTTTCGGTCGCTTGTGCCTATTGCAACGGACACTGATGTTCGGGGAGCGAGCTTAGTTGGTGCTGCGTCAATTTGGCGGCAAGGGAGTAAAAAAATGCCAGTCATTGTTGACTGGCATTTGATGTTAAAGAAAAATCTTTGTGCTGTTTTGTTTACAACTTACAGCCTGTAACGGATACCGATTGCAACGCCGTCATCTTCGCCATCCAGCATATCAGCTTCTCTTGTGCCGGTAAAATCGCTGAAATCTTTACGGGCTTCAACGTAAACAACTGTTTGGGGATCCATTGCATAATGCAGACCCACGGTCACAAATTGACGCTTGAATACATCATCTTTGTTTTCTTCAACATTCGGTTGAATAATGTAATCCTTGCCCGCATCTAACAGGTTATAGGACACAAATGAACGGAAACCATTGTCAAATTTGTAAGACAGTAAGGTTTCAACCCCGTAAGCGTCTTTAATTAAGCGCCCATAATTGTCGGTATCGTGGTTTTCTTGCTTGTTAACGTTAGCAGCGACATGCCAACCTTCGGCATCAAAATTACCCCACATAATACCTGCGCCGTAAATTAAATCCACCGCGGTGGCTGTTCCACCACCATTTTTGTCACTACGGGTCACGTTGAACTCACCACGGTTAACACCGGCAGTCAGCGTCAACATGTCGGTTGCTTTATAGGTCAGCGCGAAACCATAGGTTTCAGCAAACTCAACTTGATCGTTATCTGAGTTCCCTGGGTCACATTCATCTTCACTCTCACACGTTTCAAAGCTGCTATTTTTTAGCTGTACTTGCGCCGCAATACTGACATCGCCATATGAATTACGGTATTGCACGGTTTTATCACCGCGGCCGACACCATTAACGGCACCGTCTGCTCTGTTATAGGTATACACACCGGCAGCATTACCGTCCCACACAAAGCCCTCGTTTGTCGCGCCAACAACATCGTACCAAACGCCCCATTGCTTACCAACCGTGACGGTACCGTATTTATCGTGAGATAAACCAACATAACCAAGGCGATTGGTAAGGAATTCTTTTGAGTTTGATTCAAACTTATTGCTGTAAACAATTTCCGTGTTGCCAAACGGATTAACGGCCCACTCTAATTTAGTGAATGCGTTCCAGCCGTTGTTTAGCTGACGCTCGAAACCAAAATTAATGCGCGAAGCACCATTAACAACTTCAGTCTCACCTTGAGTATTGATAATGCGGGCGTCCACAAAACCACCAATTTGTACGGCGTTTTTATTATCTTTATAGATCTCGATGGCCGAGACGGAGGGGACTAAAAAAATTGCTGCAAGCGCAGCTGCTACTAATGTCTTATTCATTTGAGGCTTAACCTTGTTTGTTGATGTTCTGCCAACGTCATTGCGTTTTTATATTTACTTACAATTTACGTCCAAAGAGTAGCAAATTTTCAATACCCTCTCAAAGCTAAACCTCAACAATATGTCGATGATGCTCACAAAAAAAACCAGTTAACCTCTAAAAAACAGATTAAAATGCCAAGCTAACTACATATTGCAACACAAAAGAACAAATACAACACATGCGTCACACTATATTAACGACAACTGCTTTGACGCAATACTCATGTAATTGAGTTTCATTATCGAAAAAACAGGCTCAGCAATAGGGCCAATTTGCTTATCAATGTAATATTGGTAATCAATGGATGATGTTCTGTATCGTAAAGGTTCCGGTCCATTGACCGTGATCAGATAATCAATCTGCGCTCCACGCTTGCCAAAAGAATCATCTTCTGTTATCTCGCATAATTGTTGGGCAACTTTAACATGGGGAGCAGATTTAGCCGTGTAATCTTCAATATTACGCCGCATGCGTTTGCGAAATACCAACTCATCATCCAACTGCCCATCGAGCAACTTTTCAAACACACTGGCCAAATAAACACTGATATCCCTTTGGTTAAACATCCGCTCATAGAGCGACTCTTGCACTTTACGCGCTAAAGGGCTCCAATCACTGCGCACTTGCTCCATACCTTTAAACGTCAGCTCAAGGTCATCGTTCGCATTACGCCACGCGCCAACATAACGTTTTTTACTGCCCTCTAACGACCCTCTTAAGGTCGGCATAAAAAACTGCTCATAGTGGCGCTCAAACTGTAATTCAAGAAAACTGTCAACGTGGTGATCTTCAGCAATCTTAGCGTGCCACTTAGCATTGATTTTATCCGCCAAGGTTTTACCTAAGGTGTTAATGTCCGTGAGTTCGGGCTCATTGCCAAGCCAAACAAAGGTCGAATCGGTATCACCGTATATCACTTGATAACCCATCTCTTCTATCCATGCGCGGGTTTGCTTCATTATCTGATGGCCACGCATAGTGATCGAACTTGCTAACTTAGCATCATGGAAAACACAACCTGGAGAACCTAAAACCCCATACAACGAGTTCATGATAATTTTTATCGCTTGGGATAAAGGCGCATTGCGCTCACGTTTGGCCTTTTCGCGCTGCTCAGATAATATTTCGATAAGCTTAGGTAAAATGGGCTGTTGCCGACTGAAACGGCCCCCAAGAAACCCCGCAACACAGTCAGACTCGGGCAATTGTAAACCTTCAATCAATCCCTTAGGATCGATCAAAAATGTGCGGATAATCGAGGGATAGAGACTTTTAAAATCGAACACTAAAATATGCTTATAAAGTCCTGGCACAGAATCCATCACATAGCCACCGGGGCTTTCGATGCCATCACTCGCAGGAGCATCGGGTGCGACGTAACCTGCTCGATGTAGATGGGGTAAATACAAATGATTAAATGCTGCCACCGAAGCCCCAACCCGCCCTAGCTCTAAACCGGTTAGTTCAGCACGCGCGAGGGCGAACTCGCATAATTGAGTATGACTAAAAATATCCCACACCAGACGGCTGTCAGTGAGATTGTAATGCGCTAATGCTGGCTTATTGGTCTTAAATAACTGATCAATTTCTTCAACGCGACTATCCACGTTATGAATGGCCTTGCCTTCACCCAAGATTTCCCGTGACACAAATTCCAACGAGAACCGCTCAAAATGATAAAAAGCGGCCTTAAGCCAATCAATGCCATCAAGTACCACACGGCCCGGTAAAACCAAGGTTTCTGGCCGAAATTTATTCTCGACTTTCCACTCAAGCTTGGCACCGCCGCGGCCAATGGTGAGCGGAATACGGTGTAATAAAGCCCGACGCGACAAGAGTGCAAGATCAAAACTCACCACTGACCAACCGATAATTAAGTCAGGGTCGTACTCATGAAACCAGGCAATTAACCGATAAATGAGCGCAATTTCATCGGCCACCCATTCAATATAATCGGGGGAGTTTAATTCAGCTTCACCCACCATAATGACTTTTTCGTACGCCTGCTTAAGGCAGTCTTTAGCACTATGTTGACCATATAGCGCGACCGAATAGAGTAAACCCTCAAAACTACATTCAAAATCCAGTGAGATACCGCGTAAATGCACCGCGATTAAAGGAGCAAGACTCTTAGCCCGCTCGGCGATAAACACCGGCAGCGAATTTGCCTCAAAACGGTCACTCGTCGGCGCAAGGAGGCGACTCGTCGTAGAGTAACGCCCTAAAAACGCCACATCAAGCGCGACAAATCGCTCGATTAAATAACGCTGTTCAGGGCGAATGTCGGCTTCAAATAAGGGGATATCGGCATCTTTAGCGATGCGCTGTAAAGTACGTAAACTGTTGCTCGATTTAGCATAAACACCACTGACAGCACCGCCTTTAAAGCTTTTGAGCGCTAACGGTACAAACCGTAATGCTTGACCCGGTGTTTGCAACTGCAAAGCTGTGACATCAGTTTGATGACAAAAACAAATGTGTTCAGTGCCTTGCACTTCCACCAACACAGGGCCTTGGGCGGTAGCCAGATAATACTGCAACACTAAACTCCCATGACGATGAATCGCATGGCGTGTTAAGACTCGACCTTGTACACTAACGGCTGCGGTAGCCTCTGACTTCATCGCATGGGTTCCCAAATCGCATAGCTAATCAATTTAAATGGTTCCTCAATTTAAATACCGCCAAAAGGCGGAAAAGTTTCTTAGGCTATGCAATCACTGTTATTATGTACAGCATTAATTCGATAAAGTAGTGACGCATGTTACCTGACAATGTGAAAACCCAGATCCGCGCCATCTATAAGGATATCGCGACCGCCTTGCCTCATTTTAGGCCGCGCCGCGAACAAAACTATATTGTGGCGGAAATTTCTAAGACTCTCGCCGGCGAATATGACAAAGATAGACGCATCATTGTGGTCGAAGCAGGCACGGGTATAGGTAAATCATTGTCTTACATCCTCGGTACCATTCCACTGGCATTAGCGAGCAAGAAAAAGGTCTGTATCGCTACTGCGACTGTTGCGTTGCAGGAGCAATTACTGCATAAAGATTTACCCTTTTTTCTTGAACAATCTGGTTTAAATTTCCGTTTTGGCTTAGTTAAGGGTCGACAACGTTATGTGTGCCTATCAAAACTGGCGATGCTCATCGGTGATGACAACAGTACGCAAATGGCTATGTGGCAAACTAAGCCTGACAATAGCCAAGTCGCGATGATGCATGGCCTGTTAAAGGACTATAATGAAGGTCGCTGGAACGGCGAAATCGATACCTTAGCCGTGCCACTGCCTGATCATCTGTGGCAACAAATCGCCTGCGACAAACACAGCTGTCATCGCCAAGTGGCCAGCCACAGAAATTGCCCGTTCCATAAAGCCCGTGAAGATATCGATACCTGGGACGTGCTCATTGCCAACCACAGCTTGTTATTCGCCGACTTAGAACTAGGTGGCGGTGTGATTTTACCCAATCCAGAAGACGTTTTTTATGTTATCGATGAGGCACATCACTTACCGATAGTCGCGCGGGACTTTTCCAGTGCGCAGGCCACGCTGAGGGGCGCATGCGACTGGCTAGACAAAATTGGCAAAACTTGCGCTAAGTTACAAAACCAAATAAAGAGCAACAATATCATTGCCCCTGCGCAGGCGATGCAAGATCATTTAGGCGATCTTATCGCCCAGCTCAATCAAGTGGCTCACTATTGCGATACCCAGACTAAGCACTTCGCCAATCCTGAAAACCGTCTGCGTTTTGAGCACGGAAAACTACCGGAATCATTATTCATTCTGGCTGAAAACCTTGCTGTGACCTCTAATCTTGCCCTCAAACAGTTTAATAAAATGCTGTCACTGCTGGCCGAGGCAATTAAAGATGGCGACATTCCCAAACATCAATCCGAAGCGCTATTGGCAGAAACCGGATTTATGCTGCAAAGGCTCGAAAACCTGCAAAAATTGTGGAAGATGATGGCCAAAGAAGATAAGCACAAAGGCGCACCTATGGCGCGCTGGGTTGAACTCATCACAGGTAAACAAGTGGATTATCTGTTTAGCGCCTCACCTATCGAAGTCGGTTTTATGCTGGAATCCATGCTGTGGCAAAAAGCCGCAGGCGTGGTCTTATGTAGCGCCACGCTGCGCGCACTCAATAATTTCGACCATTTTGTGCATCAAGTCGGTTTGTCTCTCAACGATGGCAGCCGTTATTTAGCCTTACAGTCGCCCTTCGATTACCCCAATAACGCAACGCTTTATTTACCCAAAATGCGCATTGAACCGACGGACGATGCCTATACGGCTGAACTTGCCGAGCAAATCATCACCCTGATTGAAGGCGAAATGGCCACCTTAGTGTTATTCGCCTCCTACTGGCAGATGGAAAAAGTGGTTGAATTACTTGAAGGTAAACTCACCACTGAGCTACTTATCCAAGGCAATGCACCGCGACAACAATTGTTAGAAAATCATAAAGCTAAATGCGACAAGGGTGAACCAAGCATCTTGTTTGGCACCGGCAGTTTCTCTGAAGGTCTCGACTTACCTGGCGATTACCTCACCAATTTAATTGTGACTAAACTGCCTTTTGCGGTGCCAACCTCGCCCGTTGAGCAAGCCCATGCGGAATATATCAAAGTCAAAGGCGGTAATCCTTTCTTACAACTGACTATCCCAGATGCGTCACGTAAGCTTATTCAAAGTTGTGGTAGATTACTGCGTAAAGAGCAAGATTATGGCCGCGTCACTATTTTAGATAGGCGGTTAGTCACTAAACGCTATGGCAAGTCCTTACTGGACGCCTTACCGCCCTTTAGACGTGTCATAGAGTAGGATTACACTGTGGAGTTGTTACTCGAGCCCAGTCATTGGGCGCTGTTGGCAGTCATAGGTCTTATCGCTGGATTCATCGATGCCGTTGTTGGCGGCGGCGGCCTATTGTCGATCCCCGCACTGTTAACCTTAGGCATTCCCCCGCACACCGTATTAGGTACGAATAAGTTAGCCGCCAGTTTTGGCTCTTCAATGGCGGCTTGGACCTATTATCGCCAGCACCTTTTTAAACCCTCGTTTTGGTACATGGCCTTTATTGCCACCTTTATTGGCGCCGCATTGGGCAGCTTTTTAGTCTATCTAGTCGATACTCAATGGCTCGAAAAAGTCCTGCCACTGCTGATCATTGGCATCGCCATTTACAGTTTAGTCAGCCCTAATGCAATATCTGATGTTAACTGCCAAGCCCCAACTAACAAGCCACCCGCCAAGCAACAATGGCTACAGGGACTGGCTTTAGGCACTTATGATGGTTTTGCCGGTCCAGGTATTGGTGCGTTTTGGACTGTCACATCTGGCTCTTTGTATAAGCTGCCTTTACTGCACAGTTGCGGCCTCGCCCGTGCGATGACCTTCACCAGCAACTTAACCGCGCTGACTATCTTTGGCTGGCTTGGGCAGGTACAGTGGCAAATAGGTTTGTGGATGGGATTGTGCATGATGTTAGGCTCATTTACCGGTGCCCGCTGTGCGATTAAATTTGGCATGCCCTTTATTCGTCCGCTGTTTATTTTGATCGTGCTAATGATTGCAGCGAATTTGGCATGGAGCGCATGGTTGTGAACACCCAACAATTACTGGTGATGCTAAAAAATCAGCTCAAAGCGCTAGAACAAGAAGTGCTACAGCACGATAATCGACTCGCTGCCCCGCAGCGCAAACTCCTACAAGAAACGGAGCGCTTTAATCATTCGCTGTTTGTCCAACACGGTGCCCAACTAGGCCCCTGTATTGAACAAATTCGTAGCAGTATTATGCAGCTCGAAAAACAAATTAAGCTCAAACTCACCCCCCAGACGATTGCCCTAAGCTGTGAGCGGATCCAAGACAGATTCACCGCAGTCAAACGGGCCTTGCTGACCACGTCTATCGACATTAAATCTAAAACTCAGCAGCGCGCCAGTAGTCGTGCTCGTTTTGCACAGCGCCAACATCAGTCTCACCAAGCCAGTGGTTTCGATTGGATCGCCAATAATGTGATGCAAAATAGTCATGAGATCTACGAAGAATTGAACAAACATCTGAACTGGGCAAAAAAATTTGAACAAAAAATTGAAGAAATGGAATCAAAACTTGAAAACTGTCATAGTGCTGACAAAATAAAATTGCAAAATGACATCCTTTTGATGCATCGTCGTCTAGGGAAATGCAGGCAAGCTATTAGTTATATAGAAGATCGCATTCAAATATTCGAACGCCCGTATCAGAGTAATAATCGTTAAGGAGTTACAATGAAATCACTTTTGCCAATTAGCAGCCTGCTAGTATTACTTGGTTCTGCCTCAGCCTTCGCTGCAGATCTGAACATTCCTATGTCATTTGAGTACCTTGCTCTGGATGGTAAAAAAGTCGAGTCGAGTGTATTCAACCATAAAAGCAGCTTAGAATTGGCACCCGGCACTCACAAAATCGCCATTCGTTACCATGAAATGGTAGAGGATGATTTTAGTGACAGCCAAACCTTTGTTAAGTCAGCCCCTTTCGTCATTACATTAGAGGTTGATGGCGACCATCAATATTACCTGCAAGCGGCCGAAGGTGAAGTCGTCAAAAAGCCTAAAGTTTACGCGCAAAACCCACAGGTCAAATTAACCCGTAGCGACAAAGGCAGCGTCAATTACCAAGTGGTGAATACCAATTTAGAAGAAGAAGGCTTCGTCTCTCGCCTTTTCAGTGGTAATCAAGCCGTTGACTTATCCGGTACTGCCACTGCTGCCACTGCTGCAACGGATGCCGCTGGAGCTGTCGTAGCCGTTGCACCCGTGACAACATCGGCGACGGTTAACGCAACATCACTCACTGCCCCCGTAGACACCTCTAAAGCAGCTGGAGCCAACCCACCACAAATGTTGCAATACTGGTGGCTACAAGCAGATGAAAAAACCCGTAAAGAATTTATGAGCTGGGCCATTTCACAGCTATAACAACTTGCGATAACGAGGTTTAGTCAATATTGACTCGATCCCACTGGTTTATCACGCCAGCTATTTAAGCTGGCGCTTCCTCCCCACCACTGGTTCCCCATCACTAAATACGCACATTTACGGCAGTACTTACTCGACAATCAGCTTGCCACGAGTGCACAGTTTCACGCACCAACGCCCATGACAGCAGAAAATGTAATGCAAGTGCATCAACGCGAATATGTAGAGCAGTTTATCGCGGGCACCTTACAAACCGCGGCGCTTAGGCGGATTAGTTTCCCGTGAGTGAAGCTTTAGTTGAGCGTAACCTTGCATTCTGTGGCGAGCCCACACTTACAGCTTCATTAGCCATAAACAGGGGCTTGCCCTGCATCTCACGGGGCTACCATCACGCTCATTACGATTTTGGCAGCGGCGATGGTATTTTCAACGACCTTATCCTCGCGGCAGAAATGCCATCGCGAGCCAGCAAGTACACAAGGTACTCATTTTTGATGACGATGTGCATCATGGTGACAGCAGTGCAACCCTCAGCCACCAACCTCAAGGGATAATCAGTTGCTCGATTCACTGCAAATACCATTCCCCGAGTCGTAAGCAATATTCCCATCATAATATTCCCATCATAGTATTGAACTAACCAAAGGAGCGGTGATAGCGCCTATCTTGAAACCGTCAAGCAGACACTCGATCTCCTTATCCGCATCCATCAGCAAGATCTCATCTTCTATAATGCAGGAGTCGATACTCATCAACATGACCATCTCGACTTATTTAATATCAGCCAAGATATTGGCTATTCAAGCAAGATTTAACTGTGCTATCAATGGAGAAATCAGAAAATATTCCAATTGCAACGGTAATCGGCGGCTACAGCACAGACGCACTACACTTAAGCCAAAGACACAGCCAACTTTTTATTGCGGCAAATCATTTGTGGTAGCACACTTAATAAAAACCGTCATGGAGCATAACGATGCAACTCGATATCCGTAATTACTACGAAGTTCTTTTAATGGAAATACTGTCAGATGAAGGACTTATGGACGAACTTCCAGAAGACTATCTCGCAGATTTATGTTGCGTGACCTTAAATCAACTACCAGTACGCTACATACGCCATCTCGTCGATACCTACTTCTTTGAGGATTATAACGAGCTGCAAGAATTAAAGCGTGAGATCCAAACCGCACTCGAAAAATCCCGCACCTTCCTCAAACAGAATCAGCAAAAAAGATTACAGGAAAAAGCCGAATAAAATCGTTAATATGCTCTAAGGCCAACAGTTTAATTGTACTTTAAGCTGTACAGAGACAAATCATAGACGACTCTACTGGACATCAATATATTAGTGCAGGCGATAGGTTATGAGCGAAGTAAAGAGTTGATAGTTATTGTTTAATACTCGAGTTAATTTATCGACCCTTAAGAAGGCGTTCAAAATTCTGTGTCAGCTTAAAATTCAATCACAGCCCCAGAGCATCATTTAAGCGCCCATCAAAATGAATTGCCAATTGAGATAACGTAGGCCCCAATTTTGGATTGGCATGGTCCATTTTTTCGAGGCGTTCATATGCCCGCGTATAATAACTTCAGCAAGCTATACCCAAACAACCTGAAGATGCAGGATTCAGCGGGAGTTTAACGCACTTTAGGCAAGGCGGTTATTTGCAGACCTAGCGGGCTAAGTTAAAAATAACCAACACAGCATAAAGTGCGTTAAAACCCGCCGGGACGGAG
>JBOFUF010000510.1:0-5828 GCA_051652445.1 Shewanella sp. | reverse complement strand
AGGGGCTGGCCCTGATATTTAAGCGCAGAATACATCGAAGGCACTTGTTGAGTTTCACCCCGAAAATACTCAAGCGCAGTGAGTAACTGCTCCTGCGTAAAATCAATGGCGCGGGTTTGCACCACTTCACCATCGGAATCACTGGTATCCGTTCGCTCGCCAAGCTTTGCCGTGACGAGATAGCGTTTATCGGCATCTAACAGATGCTGGGAAAACTTCGTTCCTTCACCTAAGCACACAGGTAACATTCCTGTCGCTAACGGATCAAGTGCGCCCGTATGCCCTGCCTTATTCGCATTAAAAAAGCGCTTTACCCTTTGCAGTGCAAAGTTAGAACTCATGCCGGTGGATTTATCCAGTAGCACTATCCCGTCGATAAAGCGACCTTTTGGACGACGAGCCATTAATCTTTACCTTCCGTTTTATCTGCGTCATCGGCAACATCATCGTCTAAGACTTCATCTTCAACCGATGCGTCTTCGCTGCCAAATTGCTGTTGTTTCGCTTTGTCTTGGTTAATCACTTGGCTAACTAAGTTAGACATGCGCATACCTTCGACCAGCGAGCTATCATAGATAAAACGCAGTTCAGGCATCACTCGCAGCTTCATACGGCCCGCCACTAATGTGCGGATATATGGCGCGGCGCTAATTAAAGCGTTGAGTTTTTCTTGAACGACAGCGTTGTCTTCCTCGAAAAAAGTCACAAAAACTTTGGCATAGCTGAGATCGCGAGAGACGTCGACGTCATTCACAGTCACAAAGCCAATTCGAGGATCTTTCATGTCGCGCTGTAGCACTTGAGCCAGTTCTTGCTGAAGTTGCTGAGCGATTCGACGAGTACGACTGAATTCTTTTGCCATAATATTTCTTACCATAGCTTAAATTGATAAGGGCGGCTAAAGCCGCCCTTATTATCGTTACAGAGTACGAGCAATCTCGACGGTTTCGAATACTTCGATTTGGTCGCCTACGCGAACATCGTTGTAGTTCTTAACGCCAATACCACATTCCATACCATTGCGAACGTCGGCAACGTCGTCTTTAAAGCGACGTAGAGATTCAAGCTCACCTTCGTAGATCACCACGTTCTCACGTAGTACACGGATTGGTGCGCTACGCTTGATAGTACCTTCGGTAACCATACAGCCCGCTATCGCGCCCAACTTAGGTGATTTGAACACGTCACGCACTTCAGCCAGACCGATAATTTGTTGTTTGAATTCAGGAGACAGCATGCCTGTCATCGCAGCACGAACTTCATCAATCAAATTATAGATAACGCTGTAATAACGTAAATCAACACTTTCATTATCGATTGTCTTACGTGCTTGTGCATCGGCACGCACGTTAAAGCCAACCAGAATAGCATTAGACGCCGCGGCTAACGTTGCATCCGTTTCAGTCAGTGCACCCACACCGCGAGCGATGATGTTCACTTTCACTTCGTCGGTAGACAGACCTGTTAACGAGTCAGTAATCGCTTCCAGTGAACCTTGTACATCCGCTTTAAGAACGATGTTCAGTTCTTTTACTTCGCCGTCTGTCATGTTAGCAAACATGTTTTCTAGCTTAGACTTTTGCTGACGTGCCAGTTTAACATCACGGAACTTGCCTTGACGATACAGGGCAACTTCGCGAGCTTTACGTTCGTCACGTACCACTGTTGCTTCATCACCTGCAGACGGAACGCCTGACAGACCGAGAATTTCAACCGGGATTGATGGACCCGCTTCGGTAATTGAACGCCCGTTTTCGTCTTTCATCGCACGAATTTTACCGTACTCAAGACCACACAGAACGATATCACCTTGGCGTAGCGTACCTTCTTGAACCAGAATCGTCGCCACTGGGCCGCGACCTTTGTCCAATTGTGATTCAATCACCACACCGGCAGCCATACCATCACGAACTGCTTTCAGTTCGAGAATTTCAGCTTGCAGTAAGATACCTTCTAACAGTTCGTCAACACCATCACCTGTCTTGGCTGAAACGAAGGCAAACATGTTGTCTCCACCCCAATCTTCAGACATAACACCGTGTTGTGACAATTCGCTCTTAACGCGATCGATATCCGCATCCGGTTTATCCATCTTGTTCACAGCCACGATTAATGGCACGTTACCGGCTTTAGCATGTTGAATAGCTTCGATAGTTTGCGGCATGACGCCGTCATCGGCTGCAACAACTAGCACAACAATATCCGTTGCCTTGGCACCACGAGCACGCATTGCGGTAAACGCGGCGTGACCAGGAGTATCAAGGAAAGTGATCATGCCGTTTTCAGTTTCAACATGGTATGCACCGATATGCTGAGTAATACCACCGGCTTCGCCAGCAGCCACTTTAGCGCGGCGAATATAATCGAGCAATGACGTCTTACCGTGGTCAACGTGACCCATAATCGTTACGACTGGCGCACGGAATTCACGCTTAATGCCATCTTCATCATCACGGTCTTGCATCACTTGATGCTCAAGCTCGTTTTCACGGATAAGCACCACTTTGTGGCCCATCTCTTCAGCAACCATTTGGGCAGTCTCTTGATCCAACACTTGGTTGATCGTGACCATAGAACCCATTTTCATCATTTGTTTGATGATTTCAGTCGCTTTCACTGCCATTAAATGCGCAAGTTCAGAAACAGTGACAGTTTCACCGATACGTACATCACGGCTTACGGCTGCCACAGGCTTGTTGAAGCCGTGCGCCATAGACTCTGGGGCTGTACTGCGGTTACGCATGTGTTTTTCACGGCCGTCACGGGCATCTTTGCCGCCACGTTTTTTGGCGTTGCTCTTGTTACGAGCACGACGTCCGCGTTTTTCTTCATCCAGATCAGAGGTATCTTCAGCAGCACGCGCCACTTTAGAGGTTGTGATATGGTGATCACCGTTTTTCTCGGCGTCTAAACGTTGGCGCTCTTCTTCGGCCCAACGCTTAGAATGCTCTTCTGCTAATAGACGAGCCGTTTCTGCCGCTTTAGCAGCTTCTTCGTCTTGCTTACGTTTAGTCGCCGCTTCTTGTGCGGTTTTCAAACGTTCAGCTTCTAGACGAGCCGCTTCAGCTTCAGGTGACATATCTTTAGCCACTTTCACTTCCGCTGCAGCTTTGGCTTTCGCCTTAGCTTCGGCTTCCACTTTTGCCTTAGCATCTGCTTCAGCTTTCGCTTTTGCTGCCGTAGCAGCATCTGCTGCGGCCTTTACTTTTGCCAAAGCCTCGGCTTCGGCTTTCGCTTCTTCTTCAGCCTTCAGAGTAGCCTCATTAGCATCACGCTTAACGAAAGTTCGTGTTTTACGAACCTCAACTTTAACATCTTTAGATTGACCACCATTACCGGCCACACTTAAGGTCGATACGGTTTTACGCTGCAGCGTCATTTTCGTTGGCGCATTTTCGCCACCGTGCTGCTTTTTCAGATAATCCAGTAACTGTTGTTTTTCAACTTCAGTTACATTATCAGCCTGGCCTTTCTTCATTCCAGCCTGAGAGAATTGCTCAATCAGACGTTCAACACTTTTACCCACTTCCGTGGCCAATTTCTGTACGGTAGTATCTGCCATCAGTTAAATCCCCCTGTTGATCGACTTATGCTTCTTCGCCAAACCAACAGATATTGCGGGCTGCCATGATGAGCTCACCTGCTTTTTCTTCTGTCAATTCTTCAATTTCGATCAAATCATCAATGCCTTGTTCAGCCAAATCTTCTAGAGTCACAATACCTTTGCTTGCGAAAACATAAGCAAGGTGTCTTTCAACACCTTCAAGTGCAAGTAACTCTTCACTTGGCTCCACACCATCCAGTGCTTCTTCAGTAGCGAGAGCTCGAGTTGAGATCGCCGCTTTTGCACGTTCACGTAAAGCTTCGACGAGATCTTCGTCAAAACCGTCAATCGCCAATAGTTCAGACGCAGGCACATAGGCAATTTCTTCGAGCGACGTAAAGCCCTCGTCTGCCAGTACTTGTGCAAAATCTTTATCGACATCCAGTGAGTTAACAAATAAATCAACCACCTTGGCACTTTCTGCCTGGTGTTTCTTATTCATATCTTCCACTGTCATAACGTTCAGAACCCAACCTGTCAGTTGTGTTGCTAAACGTACGTTCTGGCCATTACGTCCAATGGCTTGTGCCAAACTATCGGCTTCAACAGCGATATCCATAGAATGGTTATCTTCGTCGACTATGATAGAGGCAACATCGGCTGGCGCCATGGCATTGATCACGTATTGTGCTGGATTCTCATCCCACAGTACGATATCAACACGTTCACCACCCAGTTCATTCGACACGGCTTGTACACGCGCACCACGCATACCCACACACGCACCGATAGGATCGATACGGCGATCATTTGACTTAACCGCAATCTTAGCGCGAGCGCCAGGATCACGAGCCGCGCCCATAATATCAATCAGTTCTTCAGCGATTTCAGGCACTTCAACACGGAAAAGCTCAATCAGCATTTCAGGTTTAGTACGGCTTAGAAATAACTGTGCGCCACGCGCTTCTGGGCGTACTGAGTACAATAATGCACGCACACGGTCACCAGGACGGAAAGATTCACGTGAAATTAAGTCTTCACGGAACAATACGCCGTCAGCGTTATTACCTAAGTCAACCACTACGCTTTCGCGAGTCGCTTTTTTGACCACACCAGTGATTAACTCACCTTCTTGATCTTGGAACTGCTCAACCACTTGCGCACGTTCAGCTTCACGTACTTTCTGTACGATCACTTGCTTAGCAGTTTGAGTGGTAATACGGTCAAACACCACCGACTCGATATCGTCTTCGATAAACTCGCCAGGTTGGATATCCGGATTTTCGTAACGTGCCGCTTCTAACGTGATTTCACGATAAGGGTTTTCTAACGCTTCACCGCGATCATCAACCACCATCCAACGACGGAAGGTATCATAACCACCGGTTTTACGGTCGATAGCAACACGAACGTCGATATCGCCTTCGTATTTTTTCTTGGTTGCTGTGGCCAGAGCAATCTCTAGCGCTTCAAAAATTTTCTCGCGTGGAACGGCTTTTTCATTTGAAACCGCCTCAGCGACTAGCAGAATCTCTTTATTCATCTCGTCTTGCCTCGTTCACCTTGAAACTATCAAAACTTAGCGATTAAGTTGCCTTTACGGATATTATCCAATGCGACAACTAACTCTTTACCATTCACGTTCAGTGAGAGCATTTGCCCGTCGACCGCTGTAATGGCGCCTTTTAAATTACGACTGCCGTCAACCGGCATAGTCAATTGAAGCTTTACATCTTCGCCCACATAGCCCGCATACTGCTCAGCAGTAAATAAGGGTCTATCAACACCTGGCGAAGAAACCTCTAGGGTATATTCTGTAGAAATAGGATCTTCAACATCGAGTACAGCACTGACTTGGCGACTTGCATTGGCACAATCTTCAATATTGATACCATTCTCACCATCAATGAACACTCGCAGTGTGGAATGCTTACCCGCTTGAACATATTCAATGCCCCAGAGTTGGAAGCCTAATCCTTCCACAGGTACTTTGAGCATTTCTGCCAGTCTGAATTCTAACGTTGCCAAGATTGACTCCCGAAAAAACAAAAAAGGGCTTAATAGCCCTAGTAAAACGCCACATACGATGTATGCGACAAATTTAAAAGTCCCAGATAACAAAAAACCCCGTAATCACGAGGTTTTTAATTTCAAGAACCTGTAAACCATAACGAATTCAAACACTATTCGTTACTAGGAGCTGGTTGCGGGGGCCGGATTTGAACCGACGACCTTCGGGTTATGAGCCCGACGAGCTACCATGCTGCTCCACCCCGCGTCAACT
>JBOFUF010000509.1:0-12354 GCA_051652445.1 Shewanella sp. | reverse complement strand
AGACCTTGACTACGATGGTTTTTACCGCACCTTTAGCGTGACTTTTGATGTGGATGTGAACGGTGTCACTCTCAATGAACGCGCGGATTTATTTGCTGAGCTTTACCTTAGCCGCGATGGGGGGCCTTGGGTCCACTATCACACGACGGATAGATTTACTATTTATGGCGATTCAACTCAGGATGATTATGAAGTGTTGACCACGCTCTACACGGGCTACGCAACGGATCACTATGATGTGTTGATTGATGTGTATGAGGTGGGCTACAGCGATGTGGTTGCGTCCATCAGTGCCGATGAAACCGATAATTTATACGCGCTACCATTGGAGAGTCGCGATCGCGATAATGGCAATGACGTTATCATAGTCGATGCGGGAGGCGCACTCTCGGTATTAGGTTGGCTGTTTTTGGTCGCGAGTGCAGGGCTGCGCCGCCGATGCCAATAAAGCTCATCGCGTTTTTCTCCGTGTTTATCGTGACGAAATCGCGCTAGTATGAGCGGGTTACTCTACTTAAAGGAATAAAATATGATTGCTCAAGGTCAAACATTACCCGCGGCCACATTAGGCCAACTGACGAAAGATGGCATGGTGAATCACCAGGTGACTGAGTTGTTTGCGGGTAAAAAAGTGGTGTTGTTTGCTGTGCCAGGTGCTTTTACTCCGACGTGTTCTGAGGCGCATTTACCCGGTTATGTGGTATTAGCCGATGAGTTTAAAGCAAAAGGTGTGGATTTAATTGCTTGCGTTGCTGTGAACGATGCCTTCGTAATGAAAGCGTGGGGCGAAGCCCAAAATGCCTCTGAATTAATGATGCTAGCCGATGGTGACGCCAGCTTTACTCAAGCCTTAGGTTTAGAGATGGATACTGCTGGATTTGGTGGCGTGCGTTCGCAACGTTACGCCATGATCATCGATAACGGCGTGGTGACTCTACTGAACGTCGAAGCGCCAAAGGCTTTTGAAGCCAGTAAAGCCGAAGTCGTGTTAGCCGCACTGTAAACCGATTTAAGACATCAAGCTTGAATGTGACCCAAGCCAGCCATTTTTGAGCTGGCTTTGACGCAGGCCTCATTATGAGAGTGCGATTTGAAGCTTGTCTGCCGGTTTTGTCGCAAACTGAGATCTTGCCGCTATGATTTGAGCGCGCACGATCCCTCAGATACAACGAGGCCGTTAATGAATAAAATGGCTCCCATGGTGTGATCATTGCTGTCGTGTCCACGTCAACTTTGCGCCAGAGCCGTTGTTAGTCTCGCGGTAGCCACACTTGCGCGTTTAACCCCCCCTCGGTGCGGTTGGAGAGGATGATTTGCCCTTGATGCCTATCGATAATCCGCTTAATGATGGCGAGACCTAAACCTGATCCTACACTGCCACGAGCCATATCGCCCTGAGTAAAAGGTTTAAACAAATGAGCGACTTGCGACTCATCTATCCCAGGTCCGTTATCCTCAACACTAAAGCCGATACGCTTACCATCGAACTGTGAGCTAATGCGGATCCAGCCCGAGCCATAGCGGATGGCATTTTCGACTAAATTGCTGAGCACTCGCTTAATGGCAATCGTTTGAAATTGTACTTCAGGGCAATGAGCAAGAACGAGGTCGATTTCACCGGCACGATTGGCTTCTGCCTGAGCAATATCTTGAATGAGTTTATTAATTTGTCCCAGCTCGCGGTGGGTTTCCTGATCTTGGCGAACATAGGCAATAAATTGGCTGATGATGGCGTCCATATCCTCGATATCGTTGACGATACCATCTTTAAGATATTGATCTTCCTCGATCATCATCTCAGAGGCGAGGCGAATACGGGTGAGCGGCGTGCGCAAGTCGTGGGAAATCCCCGCCATCAATAATGCTCTGTCTTGCTCTAGTTGCTTCATGCTGTGAGCCATCTGGTTGAAAGCATTGGTGACTTCGACAATTTCACTCGAACCTTTCAGCGGCAAGGCGCCGGGGAATTCACCGCGGGAGACTGACATCGCGGCTTTTTGTAGTCGCCTAAGTGGGCGGTTCTGCTGGCGGGCAAACCACCAGCCCCCAGCGACACTGAGTGCGCCAATCACCAGTAAATAGAGGGTGAGCGGTGAAAGATCGGACACATTCTGGCCGATAAGTGGCACTTTTATCCAAATGGACGGTGCTTGTGGTGGACGGATCCAAATCTGTAATACGCTGCCATGGGTGACGCGGACTTCGGCATCGCCGCCAAGATATTCCGACATCTGCGATGACCAGAAACCATAGTAAGTGGCTTGCTCAATACCGGCTTCATGCGCCTGCTGTTGATTGTAAATCTGCATGTCATCATCATCATGGACTTTAGCATTAAGGGCGTCGACTATGGTTAAGTGTTCGCGGCCAATATCGATACCATCGACAAACAGTAATTTGACTTGGCGAGCAATTAACTGATTGATTTGTTGGTAACTTGGCTTAAGTACATAGACGGCGACCGTGACGTAAGACACCAGCTGATTGATCAATAATAGGCAACCAATCAGCATCACGGTTTGGCTAAACGCGCTGCGAGGAACAAACCGCCACCAATACTTAGATTTCATCGTGGGCTCAATAACCGCGGCAGATTAAGAGGGCAATGCGGTTCATCGACGCGCGGTACCATCGGGTACAAACACATAGCCTAATCCCCAAACGGTTTGAATATAGCGAGGATTGGCGGGATCTTTTTCGATTAAGCGACGCAGGCGTGACACTTGCACGTCGATGGAGCGTTCTAGCGCCGAATAATCGCGGCCACGGGCGAGGTTCATTAGCTTATCTCGAGACAAGGACTCACGTGGATGAGTGACGAGCACCTTAAGTACGGCAAATTCACCGCTAGTGAGTGCGATGGCCTCTTCGCTGTGGTACATCTCACGGGTCGCTAAATCCAGCGAGAACTCACCAAAGCTAATCTGTGCTTCCTGTTGCGCGGGCGCGCCGGGCACATCTTGGGTTTGGCGCCGCATTACGGCTTTGATCCGCGCGAGTAATTCCCGTGGATTAAAAGGTTTGGGCAGATAATCGTCGGCGCCTAACTCTAGGCCAATAATACGGTCGACTTCATCGCCTTTAGCCGTCAGCATCACAATAGGAATAGGATTGCTTTGTTGGCGCAGCCTACGACAGATAGACAGGCCGTCTTCACCGGGTAACATAAGGTCGAGTACCAAAAGATGAAAGTTTTCACGTTCTAATAGGCGGTCCATCTGCTCGGCATTGGCCGCACTGCGCACCTGATAACCTTGCTCCATCAGGTAACGTTCGAGTAACGCTCGCAGGCGCATATCATCATCGACGACGAGGATTTTCGAGGTTTCTTGTCCCATGGGATGTCCTTTAATGGCTCAGATTGCTGTTTATTCTACTGGCGATGAGCCGTTAAGATTAACCAACTGGCTGAAATTGAAAAAGAATATGCCTAATATAACTGCATTCAACCTAGGCGACTAGCTCACTTTGGACGCCTGAATGCGATCAATGCTAAGACTTACCGTGAAATGCTAATGCTAAGTGAATGAAATTGAATGTAAATGCTGGGATTTTTTCGCCTAGAAAATGACAGTGTAACTCAATGGGCGTAAGCAAGTTTTTAGGGTCTCTTTTATTGATTTTGCGTATCAATATGGCGGTATGACTATCCTTAAGCCATAATTTTAACCCTATGATAATAAAAGTAGGTTCATCATTGCTATGCAAAACCACTATAAAAAAGCCTCTCAGAGGGGATTGTTAGTTTTTTTGATGGGCCTACTGATCACAGCTGGACTCGCATGGCAAATAGAGCAGGAAAATGACCTGATTATTGAGCAGGCATTGCAGGAAGAATTGGATCAAATAAGTAAAGGCGTGTTAGACCGTATGACATTGTACCAATATGCCCTGCGTGGTGCGCGTGGTGCTGTGACTACCGCGGGTGAGCATGATATTAGCCGCGCTATTTTTCATCGTTATAGCTTAACTCGAGATATAGATAAGGAATTTCCTGGCGCCCGTGGGTTTGGTTTTATTCGTCGAGTGTCGAGTGCCGACGAGGCTGAATTTTTAGCAAGAGCTAAGCAAGACAACTGGCCCGATTTTAAAGTCCGTCAACTAAACCCTTATGAGGGTGAAAAATATATTATTCAATATATTGAACCTGTTGAACGAAATCGGGCAGCTGTTGGTTTAGATATCGCATCTGAAAGGAATCGCAAAGAAGCGGCAGATGCGGCTTTGAGCTCTGGTGAAGTACGGTTAACCGCTCCTGTCACTCTTGTGCAGGCTACAGGTGAAACTCAGCAAGCATTCTTGATGTTACTCCCCATCTACCGCGGTTATGCCGTACCTGCTACAAAAGAAGAAAGGCTTTTAAGCGGTTATGGTTGGAGTTATGCGCCATTGATCACCAATGAAATTCTTGCGGGTTTGTTTTTAAACCCACTAAGTACTCAATTGCGTTTAAGTGATGTGACTGATATTACATCCCCGATTCACTTCTTTGAAACCAGTAGCGATAATAATACCCAACCAGTTATTTACAAGCTTAAATTAATAAAGGAGGTGTTTGGCCGTAAATGGCAATTAGAACTCATCGCTTATCCGATATTTATTCAGTCATTAAACTTAACAAAGCCAAGTTTATGGCTGTTAATTGGCGGTTTGTTTAGCCTAATGCTAGGCGCACTCATCACTATATTGTTTCTCAATTTACTGCGTAAAAAAAATTTTCAAGTAGAGCAGGCTCGTCAGGCCAGTATGCTAGAGCATTCGCTTGATGGAATAATTAGCTTGAATTTAACAGGGGCAATTACGAGTTGGAATAAAGGTGCTGAAAAATTATTTGGGTATACTCAAACAGAGGTGTTGGGTCAGTTAACTTGTTCTTTAATCGTCCCATCGAGACTTGTGCCTGACGAAGAAAAAATATTAATTGAAGTGTTATCAGGTAAGACAATATTAAATTATTTGTCCCATCATCAACGGCAAGACGGTCGAGAATTAGTAACGTCAACTACTTTATTTCCTCTTTATGATGAACTGGGTTGTATCATGGGGGGCAGTCAAACCATCCGTGATATTACCGTTCAAGAAGAGGCTAAACAGAATATTTTAAGTTTGAATTCAAGTTTAGAAAAAATGGTGGCGGAGCGAACACTATCGCTGCAACAAGCTTTGCTAGAAAATAAGATATTATTTGATGCCATCAATCAGCAGTTACTTTATTCAGTCACGGATCCGACAGGTATTATCCTTGAGGTAAATAATAATTTTTGTCGTGCGTGTGGTTTTTCCCGTGACGAATTAGTGGGGAATAGCCATAAAATACTCAAATCTAATGAACACGATGCAGCATTTTGGAGGGCGATGTGGTTGCAGATCAAATCAGGTCAATCTTGGCATGGGGAAATTTGCAATTATGATAAGAATAGGCAATTTAAATGGTACGATACCATTATTTCTCCGGCATTTGATGAACAGGGTGGAATTGAGCGTTTCATCGAGTTGAAAATTGATATAACAGCAAAAAAAATAGCACAAATTGAGAGAAATAATTTAGCTCTATTACTGACAAACGTGCTTGATGCCGCTTCTGAAATATCCATTATTGCCACCGATAAAGAAGGTGTTATTACGATATTTAATCGTGGTGCAGAACATTTACTCGGTTACTCGGCAGCTGAAATGGTGGGTAAGTCGACCCCTGCACCCCTGCATCTCAGTGAAGAAGTGGCAATAAGATCGGCTGAGTTATCGACTGAGTATGGCGAAGATATCCAAGGTTTTGATGTCTTCACCTATAAAGCAAAAATCTTGGGCCCAGAAACGCGCAATTGGACCTATGTGAGCAGAGATGGAGGCCAGCTTCAAGTCTCTCTTTCTGTTAGCGCTATGCGTAATAGTACTGGTGATATTATTGGTTATTTGGGTATTGCTGCTGATATTTCAAAAATGTTGCAGCAACAAGAGGCGCTCGTGATGGCCAGTAATCATTTGAGTAAAGCCTCAGAGGTCGCTCAACTGGGTATTTGGGTTTGGGATCTCCTCAATAACTCGCTTGAGTGGAACGAGCGTATGTTTGCGATTTACGATCTGCCTGAAGATTTACGTGCTCAAGGACTAACCTATGATCATTGGGTTATGCGGGTTCATCCTGATGATATCGGCAATGCTGAGGCCAAGTTAAAAGGTGCTGTCAAAGGTACGGATATATATGATCCTATTTTTAGGGTGGTAAGGGCTGATGGAAGCATTCGTTATGTGCAGGCCGCGGCTGAAGTTGAGCATGATAAACAAGGCAATGCGACGAGAGTCTGCGGGATTAACTTAGACATAACGGAACGCCAGCAAGTTGAAGAGACGCTAAAAGCGGCAAAACTTGAGGCCGATGCGGCGAATGCGGCTAAGTCTATATTTTTAGCCAATATGAGCCATGAAATTCGTACTCCAATGAACGCCGTGCTAGGTATGTTACAGCTAATGCAGCACACTTCCCTTTCTTCACAGCAGCAGGATTATATAAATAAAACACAAATTGCCGCTAAGTCGTTGTTAGGTTTGCTGAATGATATTCTTGATTTTTCGAAGATTGAAGCAGGTAAATTTGTGCTCAATCTTCATCCCTGCTCGATAGAATTACTTATGCGAGATCTCGCTGTGGTGCTATCGGGTAACCATGGCAATAAAGACGTCGAGGTTATGTTTGATCTTGATTCTGCCTTACCTTCTTGGCTGTTAGCCGACCAACTTAGATTGCAGCAGATACTCGTAAATTTGGCGGGTAACGCTTTAAAATTTACTAGCCATGGTCAAGTGGTTGTCGCTATTGAATGTTTACGTCATGAGTCTAATGCCGTCACACTACAGATTTCAATTACCGATACGGGAATAGGTATCAGTGATGAGCAAGTTGAGCGAATTTTTACCGGCTTTGAGCAAGCTGAATCCTCAATATCCCGCCGTTTTGGGGGGACTGGGCTTGGGTTGGCAATCAGCAAAAGACTGATCGGTCTTATGGGAGGAGAGTTAAACGTCACGAGTAAGCTGGGTGTCGGAAGCCGTTTCTGGTTTGATGTGACTTTTCCCATTATGCAAGTTGAAGAGGCTCAGTGCATAGATCTGAGTGGCTATCGTGTGTTGGTGGTTGATGATAATCAACTTACAACAGAGATATTAGAGAAAATTTTGACTGGATTTGGTTGTGAAGTAGAGTCTGCTTTAGATGGGTATTCAGCTCTTGCAAAGATAACGTTATCCCATGAAAAATCGCAACCCTTTGATGCCGTATTGATGGATTGGCGTATGCCAGAAATTGATGGCTTACAAACGGCTGAAATGCTAAAGGATTTGCATCCTGATAGTTATACACCGGTCGTGGTGATGCTGACTGCCTATGAGCAAGATGTGATTATCAGCAGTCAGCAAAGTATAAATGTGCCCTTTGTGAGCTTTTTAACTAAACCCGTGACATCACAGGTTTTAGCTGAAACCGTGCGCAATGCTATAGAAGGCAAAACAATAACGTTATTACCTCCATCGCACCAGCAGCACTTACTACTCGGCCTGAATATTTTAGTCGTTGAAGATAATCAACTCAATCGACAAGTGATTGATAAGCTATTGGGTTATGAAGGCGCGAATGTGGTACTGGCAGAAAATGGCGAGGTAGCGGTTGCCTTAGTACTTGAAGGTGAAAACGCCTTTGAGATTGTTATCATGGACATGCAGATGCCTGTTATGGATGGCCTCGAAGCGACTCGACGCATTCGCGCTGACGGCCGTTTTGCAGCATTACCTATACTCGCTATGACGGCAAATGCGTCAGAGTCTGATAGGCAAGAGTGTCTCTTTGCAGGTATGAATGATCATGTAGGTAAGCCAATTGATATGCCATTGCTGCTGCCTATAATTTTGCGCTTAGTTGGGCGTAAATGTACGTCAGAAGAACCCAATGAAGCACTGTTGCCTGAGACGGTAATGGAGCAGGATGATGAGCTGTTATTCGATGATATTGATGTGGTCCTGCGGCGTTTTGGCGGCGATAAGTTATTCTTCCAAAAAATGGCTCAGAGTTTTGCGCCTGAGATGAGCAAACAATTAGTCTTGTTTACAGAGGCCGTTAAGCGACTTGACTACTCAAGCGCTGCGGCGATAAGCCATGGGATTAAAGGTATTGCGAGTAATTTTGGAGCAAGGCGTCTAGCTGCCCATGCGGCTTACTTAGAGAAACAGTTTAAACAAGTAAGCATCGAGCCTATTGACATAGTGTGCTGGGCAGATAAGTTGGTAGAGCTTATTGATCTGAGTCGCATGCAACTCTCACGTGATGCTGTCTTTGCCGAATCGACTGTTTCAACTAATATTCAACAAGGTCACATTATCTATTCCTCAGTGTTGGCGCCGAGTGTTAAGGCAGAACTGAATCATCTGATGAGCCTACTACAAGAAAACAATTTAGAGGCAATCACCTTAGCGGATCAATTAGCTGACTCTTTATCTGGGCATCCACAATGGTTAGACCTATATGAAAAAGTGCAAGCGCTTGAGTTTGAAGGAGCCATAGCAATACTCTGTATGATTATGTTGGAGCAACAATAATGAAGAATATCGAGCTGATTCAGTACACCCCAGACGGAAAGGCCAAGATTGTTATTGTTGATGATCAACCGATTAATATCAAAGTTTTGCATAAAATCTTTCATGATGAATATGAACTGTTTATGGCGCCCAGTGGCGAGCAAGCTGTTGCACTATGCCAGAGGGTGCTACCAGATTTAGTTCTTTTGGATATTGAAATGCCAGGGATGTCGGGGTTTGATGTGTGTCAGCATCTTAAAGCTTCCCCTGAAACGGCGAGCATTGCCATTATTTTTATCACAGGTCATTCCGATGAAGGGCAAGAAGTGAAAGGCTTTGAGCTAGGTGCTGTCGATTTTATTCATAAACCTATCAATCCCATTATCACAGCCGCGCGGGTTAAAAATCACATAACCCTTAAGCGGCAATCAGATTTATTGCATTCCATTGCTTTGCTTGACAGCTTAACGGGGGTAGCGAATCGTCGCCATTTAGATCAGCGGCTTCCTGAGTTATGGAAGCAATGTTGCCGATCGAAATTGCCATTATCTGTAGTGATGTTAGATATCGATTTTTTCAAACGGTACAACGACCACTATGGTCACCAGGAAGGCGATCACTGCTTACGGTTGGTGGCACAAGCGATCCGCTCAACATTACTGCGACCGATGGACTTTGTCGCCCGTTATGGCGGTGAAGAGTTTGTATGTCTTTTGCCTGATACTGCACTTGCTGGGGCGTTACAAATGGCGCAAAGAATGGTGGATGCAGTTCAAGCTTTGCACCTTGAACATGTGGACTCTTGTTTTCCAGAGGTGACGATCAGTGCAGGTACTGCAAGTGTGCAGCCTATGACGCATTTGACCTGGGAGCCTTTAATCGCGGCCGCTGATCAGCAGTTGTACCATGTTAAAAAAAATGGGCGTAACCAAGTTATGGGCATATCCCTTAGTTAATTGAATCGCTAAGGTTTAACAAGCCGTAACCGCGATAGCATTCTCTGGATGAGTGATGCTCTGGATTAGGATCAGTGTTGGCCTATTGTCATTCAATAGATAGGCGATGAGTCCCGCAATCATATTGAGCATAAAGCCATGCCTACAGGTGCGGGCTGGAATGCGCTATCTGTGAGATATTTTTTGACGGGTCGTTGATGGTTGCTTTGATAAACCGTCTGGACAATATGGCTCTATCCCACAACGACATAGCCTTTGCTTTCATGTTCTTACGCCAACTCGTCGCCAGCGTGACGCCTTTATCAAGCCATTCACTGGACAGCGCTTTACTGAGATTCCACTTGTCTGCATAACGTGTATTCATATTTCTGTCTCACTCACAGGCTTATCTCCTATTCATTCGCTGGCGTCACGTTGGTCGCCACGATACTGCCTTGGTGATTGAGCATGAAATGGTCACTCAATGGGCATCGACAAAAGTGCAATTTAAACCCTATTCATACACAGAGATGATTTAGTGGGTTAACTTTAGCGCCCAGTCTGAGTATCATCAGTCCAGTATATTATCCCGCATCAATTGTGGTCGTTTAATCCAACGATTGAGTAATGAGTATGAAAGCGCATTTGATCACCCGTCAGGGTTGGCAAACTTTAGATAAAGAATTGAAGTATTTGTGGAAAGAATATCGGCCGCAAATCACCCTTAAAGTCCAAGAGGCCGCTGCGCAGGGAGATCGAAGTGAGAACGCGGACTACACTTACAACAAAAGGCTTTTACGTCAGATAGATAGTCGTGTTCGTTACTTGGTTAAACGCCTTGAAGAGCTGAAAATTGTTGATTATTCGCCACAGCAAGAAGGTAAGATTTATTTTGGCGCTTGGTTTGAGCTTGAAAATGAAGCCGGAGATCGAGTGCGATATCGGATTGTCGGTAAAGATGAGCTCGATACAAAATTGGGCTATATCACCATCGACTCGCCCATGGCGCGTGCCTTAATTGGCAAGCAGGTGGACGATGAGGTGGTAGTGCAAACGCCTTCTGGCCCAAAAGAGTGGTATATCAATCAGATCCGTTATACCCCCTTTGAAACCATTCTCGTCAGCGAGGCGGATTAATCACAGGATTGCCGTCGTTAACATCGCGACGATCGTCATGGGATTGTGGGAAAGATCAAAGACTCTGATTTGACCTTGGCTTTAGCATGAAACATACGGGGCGCCTGTGGTATCTTTGGCGCAATAACGATTTACTTTATCAGCTAGGCACGACACTTTATTTATGCAAACTAACGTACATAACATCGCTCAGATTATCGCTCAAGAACTGAATGTTCGTGAGCAACAAGTTGCCGCCACTATCACTCTGCTTGACGATGGTGCGACAGTTCCCTTCGTTGCCCGCTACCGTAAAGAAGCCACGGGCGGTTTAGATGATACGCAACTGCGTACTTTGTACACGCGTTTAGGTTACCTGCGTGAGTTGAACGACAGACGCCAAGTGATCCTGTCTAGCATTCAAGCTCAGGGTAAGTTAACGCCAGAATTACAATCGGCGATTGACGACGCAGACAGTAAGACCCGTCTTGAAGATTTATACCTGCCTTTCAAACCTAAGCGTCGTACTAAGGGCCAAATCGCGAAAGAAGCAGGGCTTGAGCCACTAGCCGATGCATTACTGGCTGACCGTAGCCTAGATGTCGAGACTACAGCCGCAGGCTATATCAATAGTGAAGTGGGTTTTGCCGATGTGAAAGCGGTGCTTGAAGGCGCGCGTTATATCCTGATGGAGCGCTATGCTGAAGACGCGGAATTACTGCGTAAAGTGCGTGAACATTTAAGTCAAAACAGTGTGTTAGAAAGCCGTTTAATTGCAGGCAAAGAGAAAGGCGGCGCGAAGTTCCGTGATTATTTTGAGCACACAGAATCGCTAGCTAAGATCCCATCTCACCGTGCGCTGGCGATGCTGCGTGGGCGTAATGAAGGTTTCTTAACGTTATCGATGAATGCTGATCCTGCTGCGCAAGTCGGCCAAGGCAGTTACTGCGAAGTGATTATTTGTGATCATTTACGGCTGAAATTAGGCGATTGCAGCGTCGATCAATGGTTGAAAACCGTGGTGACGGCGACATGGCGTATTAAGATTGCCCTGCAGATGGAAACTGAGTTTATTTCACAAATGCGTGAACGCGCCGAAGCCGAAGCGATTAACGTTTTCGCCCGTAACTTAGGTGATTTATTGATGGCGGCGCCTGCTGGCGCAAAAGCCACCATGGGACTCGATCCCGGGTTACGTACCGGGGTGAAAGTGGCTGTGGTCGATAACACGGGTAAAATGCTCTGCCATGCGACGATTTTCCCGCATGCACCACAAAATTTGTGGGAAAAGTCGATCCGTACGTTGGCTAACTTAGTCAAAATGCACAAGGTTGAGCTGATTGCGATTGGTAACGGCACGGCATCACGGGAAACCGACAAGCTGGCCGCTGAGTTGATTGCCGCGGTAAAAGAGACCCATCCACAACTAACCAAAGTGATGGTCAGTGAGGCGGGCGCGTCTGTGTATTCGGCCTCAGAGTTGGCGGCGTTGGAGTTTCCTGATCTTGATGTGTCGATTCGTGGCGCGGTGTCTATCGCGCGTCGTTTGCAAGATCCATTAGCCGAGCTGGTGAAGATTGAGCCTAAGTCTATCGGTGTTGGTCAATATCAACACGACGTGAGCCAAAGCCAATTGTCGGGTTCGCTGGAAGCCGTGGTGGAAGACTGCGTAAACGGTGTCGGTGTGGATCTCAATATGGCATCAGCGCCGTTATTGTCGCAAGTTGCAGGATTAAAC
>JBOFUF010000508.1:0-12871 GCA_051652445.1 Shewanella sp. | reverse complement strand
TTCACTAACTCAACCAAATCATCGACATCGGTAAGAATTTTACGGGCGCGCTGCACGACTTCTTCACCGATGGCGGTAAACATAAATGACTTATGGTCTCGCTCAATCAACTGATACCCTAACTGTTCTTCTAAATTTTGGATCCCGCTCGAAAGCGTTGATTGACTAACAAAACAAACCTTAGCGGCACGGTTAAAATTTTGCTCTTGATGGAGATTCACCAAATAGAATAAATTCTTTAAACTAGGTAAAGTTTTCATTTTCTCGATTGCCATTAAGGTGATGAATTAACAAATTAAATCTACATTAGCATAACTGATGAGCAATAACGCGGCATAAGATATCAGTATTGTGACCCGAATCGACATTCAATCGATTTGTCGCAGCACTTAGGTGCTAACAATAAATTGAGGCAGAAGGAACGCTAGCGGGAAACATAGAAAGTAAAAATACAGGTTAACTAACAACAAAGGTGCGATAAGGCGCAACAATACACATATTGTTGCGCCTTATCGCACCTTAAAAAGTAAGATAATTATGCTTTGGCTTGGAGAAATAACTTTAACTGTTGTAAATCTGCACTTGCATGCTCAACAATGTTCGCAACCCAAGCGTTATGTTCAGCGTTCCATTTTGGATCTTCGCCATGCTGTAATAACTGAGCGATTTGCTGAATTCGCTTAAGCCCCACAGAACCCGCTGCACCTTTAAATTTATGCGCCTCTGAACATAACGTATCTTTGTCGGCAGCGTCGTTAGCCTTCACTAGATTTCCCACATATTCAGGCATTAACTGCTCAAATAACACAACACTCTTGAGTAAAGTGCCGGCACCAATAGCGCTACAGTACTGTTCAAGAGTATTAAGATCTAGGATGACTTCTAATTCAACTGTGGCCATGAGGCCTCCCTTAAGTGTTCCAATGCTTAAAACAAATTGATGACATCATACCCGCTAAAATTATCGGTGCAACTTATAGCGATATCCATGGCTAAATTTGGATCAAATTGAATAAAAAAACAAACTAAATAGCCACAATTCAATATTAACGAAATAATCGCGCCGACGCAGTATTTAAGCAGAAAAGATATCCCACTCACTTATCCCTATCGTTGCGCTAATATGTGCCCTTGTCCACCATAAAGCTGTAAGTCATTCACAATTGCCACCAATCCGTCCCATCGATAGGCGCACCAATTGGGCGCGAGTAGCATCGGCTTTTTTGCATAAGCAGTGACTCGGTGAAAAATCACCCCCTGAGGTGTATGACGGATCATCTCGCCGACACTGTGGGCATAATCCTCAAGACTCAATAAAGGTAAGCGCCCACTTCGCCACGACTTAGCCATAGTGCTTCCTTCAACAACATGCAAAGGATGTAGCTTCAACCCGTCAACGCCCTGCTGTAATACCGCTGCTAAGGTCGCCATATAATCGCTATGATTTTCATTGGGCAAACCAAGAATGAGATGGGTACACACCTTGAGCCCACGGCTTCGCGCACGGGAAACCGTATCACAATAACAGGCAAAATCATGACCACGGTTAATTCTGCGCAGCGTTTCATCGTTGGCAGTTTGCAACCCGAGTTCTAACCAAACATCAACGCCATTTGCCTGATAACTTACTAGTAAATCCAGTACATTATCCGGCACACAATCGGGGCGAGTTCCTACACACAAACCGACTATCTCGCCATCTTTAACCGCTTCATCGTACTTAGCCATTAGCACTTGATACTCATCGTAAGTGCTAGTGTAAGCTTGAAAATACGCAATAAATTTATCGGCTTTTGCCTGAGGCTTCGCCTCTCGATAACGGCTCTTACCCTGTTCAAGTTGCTCAGTAATACTCAATACATCTTCAGTTTGGTGGCTAAATGACGCCACATTGCAAAAAGTACAACCTCCACGCCCTAATGTGCCATCACGGTTAGGGCAAGTAAACTTGGCATCTATAGTGAGTTTTCGCAGTCGAGTGCCATATCGCGCCTTGCAAACGGCACCAAAGGTATTCACATAGTCATCAAGCCCCATTAGAGCACCAACCAAATATCATATTGTTTCATTGAGAATAACCAAGATAAAATCACAAATAGAAAAGAAAATACGTGGACAAATAGAATAAAAGACTAAGTGTAAACAAGGTAAAAAAAGATTTCTTGGCGCTACATCAAATTCCTGCCTGACTTATACCATTATTGTCATAAATGTGCGCACTCTCAAATTAGCTCGCTTACTGCTGAGCTCTTACCCACAAAATGACGAATAGTAATGCGACAATTTTAATTTTTTATTTAATCACTGTTTTTGCAATAAAAAACACTATTTCTAAATCAAAAATAATCCCACCACCATGTTGCACATTGGTAAAGCTTGCGCTACTTCATTTTTAAAATTCTTTTTATTCATAATGTTATACAGCACCATTTACTGTTAACGTTAACGTAAAGCGGTTGTGATTTATGTATAAAAAATGACTTAACACCCATGTTTTATGCAAAGTTTTGGTTTGACCTTTATTGAATCTCAGGCTAATTTGGGTGGTTCGGGTGCATATCTATAGAAAGTCTTTACATTTTCTCCCCCGAGTCGTAATCAGTTGAGGTCTAGGGAGGTTTTTGTATGAGCTTATATCATCCCAGTTTTGAGCGGGACAATTGTGGTTTTGGGTTGATAGCACAGATGGATGGCGAAGCCAGCCACCGTATCGTACGCACGGCAATCCATGGTCTAGATCGCATGAAGCACCGCGGGGGCATTGCCTCCGACGGTCGCACTGGCGACGGCTGTGGTTTATTAATGCAATTGCCAGTGCAATTTTTTGAAGCGATTGCCACCGAAAATGATTGGCATTTAAGCCGCAAATTTGCCGTGGGTATGCTGTTTTTAAGTCAAGACGATGAACTGGCCGACCAAGCTAAGTTTATTCTTGAGCGCGAACTGCAGCGTGAAACCTTAAGCATTGCCGGCTGGCGCAAAGTGCCCGTCAATCCTGATGTGTTAGGTGAAATCGGCAAAGCTAGCCTGCCACAAATTTACCAAGTGCTGATCAACGCGCCAATCGGCTGGCGAGAAAAAGACTTAGAACGCCGTCTTTATATGGCGCGTCGCCGCTTAGAGCAGCAAATCACCGAGGATAAAGACTTCTATGTTGCAAGCTTGTCTGGCCAGGTCATTGTCTATAAAGGCTTGATGATGCCAGTCGACTTGCCTGCGTTTTATCCCGATCTCGCAGACATTCGCTTAAAAAGTTCTATCTGCCTCTTCCATCAACGTTTTTCAACCAATACTTCACCTAAATGGCCATTAGCTCAGCCGTTTAGATATTTAGCCCATAATGGCGAAATCAATACGATAACGGGTAACCGTCAATGGGCGCGTGCCCGTGCCTATAAATTTAATTCGCCGTTACTGCCAGATTTGCAGCAGGCTGCCCCCTTTGTAAATGAAACGGGCTCAGACTCATCTTCCCTAGATAATATGCTGGAAATGCTGTTATCCGGTGGCATGGACTTATACCGTGCCATGCGTCTATTGATCCCGCCTGCTTGGCAAAGCAATCCAGAAATGGATGACGAATTAAAAGCCTTCTATGACTTTAACTCCATGCACATGGAGCCTTGGGATGGTCCAGCGGGCATCGTGATGACCAACGGCCGCCATGCTGCCTGCGCCGTTGATCGCAATGGTCTGCGTCCATCGCGTTATGTGATCACCAAAGACAGGATTTTAACCTTGGCTTCCGAAGTCGGCATTTGGGATTACGCCGCCGATGAAGTGATTGAAAAAGGCCGAGTTGGACCGGGAGAATTACTGGTATTAGATACCTTGAACGGTCGCCTATACCAATCCTTTGAAATTGATAACGACTTAAAACGTCGTCACCCTTACAAAGAGTGGATGGCAAAAAATAGCCGAACGTTAACGCCTGCGGAAGATTTAGCCTCTGGGCAGCATGGTGCCAGTGAATTAAGCCCTGAACGCTTGCTGCAATACCAAAAACAATTTGGTTATACCCGTGAGGAATTAGAACAAGTTATTTGGGTATTGGCAAAGCAAGGTGAAGAAGCCACTGGCTCTATGGGTGACGATACGCCGATGGCGGTGTTGTCGAAGAAGTCACGTTCATTGTATGACTACTTTAGGCAAAAATTTGCGCAAGTCACTAACCCGCCTATCGACCCCTTACGTGAAAAGCACGTGATGTCGTTGACCACGTGTATTGGCCGCGAACAAAACCTGTTTAATGAAACAACAGGCAACGCCTATCGCGTCATGTTTAATTCACCTATTTTATTGTTTAGTGATTTCAACCAGTTATTGGGGTTAGATAGCACTTACTATCGCGCCAATATTGTCGATTTAAATTACGAACCACAAGAAGGTTTAGAAAGCGCCATTCGTCGCATCACAGCCGAAACCGAGCGTTTAGCCCGTAGCGGCACGACTTTGCTGATCCTTTCGGACAGAGCCATAGGGAAAACGGCACAAGTGATCCCAGCAGCCATGGCGGTCGGTGCTGTACAACAAATGTTGGTGAACAAAAGTTTGCGCTGCGACACCAACATCATAGTTGAAACCGCATCGGCGCGAGATCCGCATCACTTTGCCGTATTGCTTGGCTTTGGTGCCACGGCGATTTATCCCTATTTAGTATATGAGTCAATTTCCGAACTGGCGAAACGCCATGACTTAACCGAAACCACGACATTGATGCTGAACTTCCGTTACGGCATTGAAAAAGGTCTGCGCAAAATCATGTCCAAAATGGGCATCAGCACTGTCGGCTCTTATCGTTGTAGTCAACAATTTGAAGCCATAGGTATTGCCAGCGACGTGATCGAACTGTGTTTTAAAGGCGTGATCAGCCGCATCGAGGGTGCCGGCTTTGCTGACATCGCCCAAGACCAAGCGATATTGCACCAAGCGGCTTACCGAGCCCATGTGCCCTTGCCACAAGGCGGCCTGCTGAAATACGTTGAGGGCGGCGAGTATCACTGTTTCAACCCTGATGTGGTCAACACCTTGCAAGCGTCATTGATTGACAAAGACTTTGCCAGCTATAAAAAATTTGCCGAACTCGTCGACAATCGTCCCGTGGCCACACTGCGTGACTTAATCGGTATTAAGGGCGCGCAAACATCGATTGATGTCGCCAATGTGGAAGCGGCAGCAAATCTCTATTCACGTTTTGACAGCGCCGCCATGAGCATCGGCGCCTTAAGCCCTGAAGCCCATGAAGCTCTCGCCATTGCCATGAACCGCTTAGGAGGCCGTTCTAACTCTGGTGAAGGTGGTGAGGATGCACGCCGCTTTAATACTGAGCGAAATTCAGCAATTAAACAGATTGCCTCGGCGCGCTTTGGCGTCACTGCGCATTATTTAGTGAATGCCGATGTGCTGCAAATTAAAGTCGCCCAAGGGGCAAAACCCGGCGAAGGTGGCCAGTTACCCGGTCATAAAGTGAGCGTTGAAATCGCTGGACTGCGGCATGCACGCCCTGGTGTGACCTTGATTTCACCGCCACCACACCATGACATTTACTCTATCGAAGATTTAGCCCAGCTGATTTTCGACTTGAAGCAAATTAACACTAAAGCACTGATTTCAGTCAAACTTGTGTCAGAACCCGGTGTCGGGACTATCGCCACTGGCGTGGCCAAAGCCTATGCTGACATGATCACGATTTCAGGCTATGACGGCGGCACTGGTGCCAGCCCAATCTCCTCGGTCAAATATGCCGGCAGTCCGTGGGAACTAGGGTTAGCTGAAGTGCATCAATCGCTCGTGGAAAACGGTCTACGCCATAAAATTCGTCTGCAGGTCGATGGCGGCTTAAAAACCGGCACCGATGTGATTAAAGCCGCGTTGTTAGGTGCCGAAAGCTTTGGTTTTGGGACTGTGCCGATGATCGCCCTAGGCTGTAAATACCTGCGTATTTGCCACTTGAATAACTGTGCGACAGGCGTAGCAACGCAAGATAAAAACCTGCGCGACAACCATTACCATGGTCTGCCAGAGCGAGTCATGACTTACTTTGAGTTTGTTGCCCAGGAAGTCCGCGAATGGATGGCGACCTTAGGAGTCAGCACCTTTGAAGACTTAGTCGGTCGCAGCGAATGGTTATATGCCCTCGAAGGCCAAACCGCTAAGCAACAAGGCTTAGATTTGTCACCGATTTTGTATCAGCCTAAGGTGCCAGCAACCTCGTCTCGTACTTGGCAAGAAATCAATCCACCCGCGGATTTAGGCTTACTCAACCAGCATTTATTAAAAGAATGCCAACACGCCGTCGATACGGGCGAGAGTTTCGAATCTGCTTACAGCATCAACAACACCGACCGTTCTGTGGGCGCAACCTTGTCAGGCCATATCGCCAGCACGCGGGGGGTGAAAGGCACAAAATTGCCGATTAAACTGGGCTTTAACGGCAGTGCTGGCCAAAGTTTTGGCGTGTGGAATAGCCCAGGGCTTGAGCTAAAACTCTGCGGCGATGCCAACGACTATGTCGGTAAAGGCATGTCTGGCGGCCTGATCGTGATTTATCCGCCGATTGGCAGTCCGTTCCAGAGTGATCGCAGCGCCATTGTCGGTAACACGTGCCTTTACGGCGCGACCGGCGGCAAGTTCTTCGCCGCGGGTCAAGCGGGTGAACGTTTTGCGGTCCGTAACTCTGGTGCGATTGCAGTGGTCGAAGGCCTTGGCGATAACGGCTGCGAATACATGACCAGCGGCATTGTGGTTGTCCTTGGTAAAACAGGGGTGAACTTCGGTGCGGGGATGACGGGGGGCTTTGCCTATGTGTTCGATCAATTTGGTCGCTTCAATCGCCGGGTGAACACTGAGCTTGTCGATACTCAAAAACTCGAATCCCCCATTCACCAACAACATTTGAAAGGTCTAATTGAAGCCCACGTGGCCGAAACGGGCAGTGAACATGCCAAGATGATCTTAAGTGATTTTGGTAACTGGTTAGATTGCTTCGTATTAGTGAAACCTAAAAATATTGCCGTGGCCGATCTGCTCAAATTAGAGAAATCGAGCCCAGAATTAGTTGTCAAAGCGGGGTAATGGCGCATGAGTAACGATTTTCAATTTATTGAAGTGGGTCGTAAAGACCCCGCTAAACACCCTGCGGCTAAACGTGCAACTCAGTTTATTGAGATTTATCAGCCTTTTGCTCAGCCTCAAGTGGCTGAGCAAGCGGACCGCTGTTTAGATTGCGGCAATCCCTATTGTGAGTGGAAGTGCCCGCTACACAATTATATTCCTAACTGGCTGAAGCTAGCGGAGCAAGGGCGCATCATGGAAGCGGCAGATTTAGTGCATGAAACCAACACGCTGCCCGAAATCTGCGGCCGAGTTTGCCCACAGGACAGACTCTGCGAAGGTGCTTGTACTCTGAACGACGACTTTGGCGCTGTCACTATCGGTAATGTCGAAAAATACATTACCGACACAGCGATCGCCCAAGGCTGGCGCCCCGATATGAGTAAAGTCACGCCTCGTCCTGAGCGTGTAGCCATTGTCGGTGCAGGCCCTGCGGGTTTAGGCTGTGCGGATATTCTGTCTCGTAACGGCGTTAAAACCGTGGTCTTTGATAAATATCCACAAATTGGCGGTCTACTCACCTACGGTATCCCGTCTTTTAAACTCGACAAAGCCGTAATGGCAACCCGTCGCAGTGTATTAGAAGGTATGGGCATTGAGTTCAAACTTGGTGTCACTGTGGGCAAGGACATTCCCTTTGCTCAACTGCTCGAAGAATACGATGCCGTCTTCCTCGGTATGGGCACCTATACCGCCATGAAAGCGGGCCTTGAAGGCGAAGATGCCCAAGGCGTATACCAAGCCCTGCCTTATTTAATTGGTAACACCCATCATTTAATGGGCACCCAGAATGCGCAAACGCCCTACCAGAACCTTGAAGGTAAACGTGTGGTGGTATTAGGCGGGGGTGATACTGCGATGGATTGCGTGCGCACCGCGGTCAGACAAGGTGCCAGCAGTGTAGTCTGTGCTTACCGCCGTGATGAGGCCAACATGCCAGGCTCACGCCGCGAAGTGCAAAATGCACGGGAGGAAGGCGTTAACTTCCTCTTTAACCGCCAACCGGTGGCGATTAAAACCCAAGATGGCAAAGTCGTTGGCATTGAATGCGTTGAAACCGCCATGGGCAAAGCCGATGCCAGCGGTCGTCGACGCGCCGAAGCGATTGCCGGTAGCGAGCAGTTGCTTGAAGCCGATGCGATTATTATCGCCTTTGGTTTTCAACCCAGCCCGGCACCTTGGTTTGGTGAACATGGTATTGAGCTCGATCAATGGGGCCGAGTCAAAGCGAGTAAGTTAGACCAAAACCCATTCCAAACCACAAACCCGAAAGTGTTTGCAGGGGGTGATATGGTGCGCGGTTCAGATTTGGTCGTGACCGCTATTGCCGAAGGTCGCGATGCCGCCCAAGGTATTCTTAACTACTTAGACTAAGCGCGATAGATTAAGCGCCAACGTGTTTGATCGGTAAATAACCCTGTTACCGCTATCGTTTTAACATAGCACTCCCAAATATCGGACTCATATAAACGGGTCCGATATTTGCTTGTGGCTTATCGCAATCGGTTGATAGAAAAATAAGCAGACAAAATAGATCAATAACAGCGCGCATCTTAGCGCTTTACTGTTAACTCTTGCCGCGTTTTACCTTGCCATGATCAAGCAATCAAAATCTCGCCATAACATCAGCACAAAACTGTGTGGTATATTAGCCAGCATTCTTGTGTCCCACTCTTTAACGTGTTGAATCAAAAAGGTCCCCCATGAAAATTGGAATTATTGGCGCAATGGAGCCAGAAGTTGCACATCTTATCGCTGCGATGACAAATGCAACATCACAAACCATTGCTGGTATTGAATTTATTGCTGGCACCCTCGCAGATAAAGATGTCATCGTGACTCGCTCAGGCATAGGTAAAGTGGCCGCCAGTATTGCGACCACACTGCTCATTGAAAAATATGCGCCCGATGCGGTCATTAACACAGGATCTGCGGGTGGTTTTGTCGATTCGCTGGCCATTGGTGATATCGTGATTTCTTCTGAAGTGCGTCACCATGATGTGGATGTCACCGCCTTTGGTTATGAAATTGGCCAAATGGCCCAGCAACCCGCTGCGTTTATCCCCGCGGCACATTTAATCGAAGCGGCCAACAAAGCGATTACCCAACTGGGTGAAGTCAAGGCCATTGAAGGTTTGATCTGTACTGGCGATAGTTTTATTTGCGATCCTGTACGCACCCAAGCCATGCTCAAAAACTTCCCCACGATGGCCGCTTGTGAAATGGAAGGCGCGGCCATTGCTCAAGTTTGTCATCAGTTCGATGTCCCCTTTGTGGTGATCCGCTCTTTGTCGGATAACGCCAACAATGACTCACCAGTGGATTTTGACTCTTATATTGTCAAAGCCGGTTACCATTCGGCATTAATGGTGATGTTACTGCTTCAGCAGCTAAAATAATCAATATAAAATAATCATTAAGCGGAAAGTACCGAATGCACACCACTTTTTTTCAACAACTTGTCCAGATAGATGGCGCTTTGTTTGAAGGCTTTTTGGTACTTTTTTTTACGTTACTATTGGCGCGTTTAGTCCCATTGCCACGGAAAATGCAGCCGCTTATTTGGTTTAGCCATTTAGCCAAGCAGCTTGCGGCCAAAGTGAATCGCCCTGAACGATCTCCAAGCCAACAAGCCACAGCAGGCTTTTTAGCTATGTTGCTACTGCTGTTTCCATTTTGGGCCATTATCACCTTTTTGCTCGAACTCGCTGCCTTTCCATGGTTTTTCGAATTTTTGGTGCTTTATCTGTGTTTACCCGATGCAGGGTTTGGCCAAGTTGCCGATGACATTGCTAAAGCCTTAAAACGTGGAGAGAATGCCAGAGCCAAAACGCTGTTACAACCTTGGGTGAGGCACGATACAGATACTCTCTCAGAAATTGGCCTAGCCAAAGCCACCATAGAAAAGCTCGCCACGGCACCGATTTACGGTACAGTATCGACCATTTTCTTTTTTGCTATTGCTGGAGCGCCTCTGGTGCTCGCTGTGCGTATGCTCAAGCAACTCGAATTGACTTGGCCGCCCATTCACCCAAAGTATCAACATTTCTGCAGTAGCATAAATGGCATATCGATTATCTTATTCGCCATTCCTGCTTGGCTATGGAGCTTGTCACTGGCTATTCAAGGTGGACCTAACGCATTAGCGAAACTGTTCAGTGTTCCAAAAAGTCATCCTGCGCTTCGAGGTTATATTCTCAATGTGAACCTTGTGGCCAGTATTTTACGCATCGAACTCGGTGGGCCACAAAAATTTGCTGGCGTGCGTATCAATGTGAATAAATGGTGCTACGGTCCGCAACCAACCTGTGATGCCATCGCGCCTGCAATCGCATTGACCTCACGTGCCGGCACTATCTGGTTTAGCTTTATCATTATACTGCCCTTGTTATGGGCTGGTTTACGTTGGTTACAAAGCTTGTGATATGATACCGGATTATCCCCGCGTGAAGTTAAAGGCTGACCATCTTGCTCGAAAATATGTATGTTTCATTAACAACACCTGCGTTGTTATTCCCTGCTATCTCATTGTTACTATTGGCGTATACCAATCGTTTTTTTGCCTTAGCCGCATTAATCCGAAGTTTAAGCAATGGTGATAAACCCGTACACCAAAATCAAATTAAAAACCTGAGTCAACGTATTACCATCATTCGTCGAATGCAGGAAGCAGGCGTGTCAAGCTTTGCTCTATGCGTACTGTGTATGATTTTTATCTATATTGGCTTTAATAAGACTGGCTCAGTCATCTTTGGCGCTAGTCTGCTACTGCTGCTTTATTCCTTGATTTTATCTGTAATTGAAATCCGCATCTCTGTGGATGCATTAAATATTCATATCAAAGAGATGAGCAAATGAGCCAGTGGATCTACTTTTTTGACTTATGCGGCACGGCGGTTTTTGCGTTATCGGGCGCCCTTGCGGCCGGACGTCATCGGATGGATCCTTTTGGTGTCATAGTGCTGGCTTCTGTGACCGCTGTCGGGGGCGGTAGTATCCGCGATGCACTGCTTGGTGCCACGCCGGTTTTTTGGATCCAAGATCCCAATTATATTATCGTTATCCTCGCCACCGTTTTAGCGTGTTTACTGCTACTAAGGCAGCCTCGCAAGGCACCACAATATTGGTTACCCGTCGCTGATGCGCTAGGGTTAGCATTGTTTACTGTTATTGGTGCGGAAAAAGCGCTTAACCTCGGCTTAAGTGGCATGGCTGCCGTGGTAATGGGTTTGATCACTGGCGTGGGTGGCGGCATTATTCGAGACGTCCTATGCCAACAAGTTCCCATGGTCTTGCGCATCGAAATCTATGCTACTGCGTCAATCATCGGTGGCATTGGCTATACACTGAGCCTAGCTTACGGTATGGGTGACACCACTGCGCTGTTTTTGGCGATGACCAGTGCCTTGATCATCCGCTTAAGTGCTATTCGATGGCAATTGTCTTTACCAGCATTCGATCTGACAACTAAGAGGGAATAGTTTGCGAATATTGTGTTTTATTCTGTGCTGCATTTTTGTTCCAGCCCTCAATGCTGCAGCGGCGCAAGCCAACTCAGGTGACATGCCACAGGAACAGTAGTTAGCCGTAACATATATGAATGCGCTCACCGAACACAACTATAAAACTCTGCGAAAATTCTATCACCGTGACAGCGTCTTCTTCGACAAAACCGCCAACCGTAGGCGGCCGCTTCATCATCAACTTTCTTGAGCGTGCCAACCAGGGCGCGCTTGAGAACAACGTCAACATAGAACATATGTATAACGCAGGCTCTTTAGTGGTAATGATAGGTAACTATCACTTCAAAGAGCCAGGGGAACCATTTGGCAAACCGGGTAAAATCATCGATGTCGCGGTACTGGGTGTGACAAGCCTTAAGATCGCCATGCTCAATCGCAGAGTGACGGAACATGTCATTCTTATCGATGATCAAACCATGTCAGATCAATTAGCGATACAGTAGTCACAAAATTTACTCGTCTTTGAAACTTGATCCCTAAAAACGAGTCGAAACAAGCAATGAGTCAATACCACTGAGTATTTCGCTTTCGAAACATTGACTGAACAGTTTAGTTTCTATGAGGTTTGTATGAAGTTTTTTGGATTGATTGCCCTACTCGCCTTTAATAGCTTAATACTGGCGCCTAAAGTACAAGCTTTACAGCCTATTATAGTGTCCTACGCCGTTCAACCAGTCAGTCACTTTAATCAACAGCTACGTGCCGCTCAGGCGCAACACCAGCCTTGGTCAGCAGACCCCAGTAAGATCAGCAGTCAATATGCAGGCAACAAATTTACCTTAGTGCGAACTCAAACGACTAAAGACAACATTTTGACCTATCAAGTGAGCGAGCTTTCCAAGCAGCATCCACAGATGCTATTGATTGTCTCCCTGAAGCAAAACGCTAAACTGTGGCAGGTCAGTTCGGCCCAGTTGGCGTGGAAATGCAGCGATGGGCAACACTTTGGCACCGACAGATGTCATATCGCCGAGCATGAGGCCAGCGCCGCACCTTAATCATGTTGTGTCATAACGCTTAAAAACAACGAGCGCCCTAAGGCGCTCTTTTTGTTCGTTTAAACGGACTGGGGTTTGAGCCAATGAAGCTAAAGTAGCCTGAACCTACAATTCTGCAAACCAATCTCACTTAAACCAATCTCACTTAAACCAATGTCACTTAAACCAACGTCACTTTAGCAAACTTGCGTTTACCCACTTGGAATACCGCAACGGTACCCGCGAACAACGTCATAC
>JBOFUF010000507.1:0-6373 GCA_051652445.1 Shewanella sp. | reverse complement strand
CCTAACTTGCGCGCCGAGTAGCTGGTCAGCAAATAGGTTTCTAACATGCCGCGGTCGATAATCCGTCTGTCTTGGGTCGCCACGCCTTCACTGTCGTAGTTGGCACTCGCAAGAGCGCCAAGCAAATGCGGTTGCTCTTCGATATTGAACCAATCGGGGAAAATTTGGGTGTTGATCGAATCCAATAAGAAACTGGATTTACGGTATAAACTGCCACCGCTGATCGCACCGATAAAGTGGCCGATTAACCCTGTGGCGATATCTGGCGCTAATAAAATGGGCAAACGCGTGGTCGCAATCTTGCGTGCACCGAGGCGGCTGACTGTCTTCTCGGCGGTCTTTAACCCTACGGTTTCAGGTGACAGCATCTCGCTAAATTTTCGGGCGATTGTGTAATCGTAATCCCGTTGCATATTGCCTTGGTTATCTTCCCCTATCACGCTGCAACTTAAGCTATAACGCGAGCTGCAATAACCGTTTAAAAAACCATGGCTGTTGCCATATACTTTAACCGCAGTGTGGGCATTGGCACTGGCGCCGTCGGAATTATTAATGCGTGGATCGGCATCGAGCGCTGCCGCTTCGGCGCGAATAGCCAGTTGGGCTAACTCATCGGGGGAAATATCTTGTGGATAATACAGCTGCAGATCGCGGATCTGATTTGCCATCAAGGCTTTATCGGCAAGACCACTGAATGGATCCGCAGAAGTATAACGGGCGATATCGTCGGCCGCTTTTACCGCTAAGGCGATGGCCTCTGGACTTAAATCCGACGTCGATGAGCTGCCCTTGCAACCATCGCGGTAAACCGTAATCCCTAAGGCACCATCTTTATTAAATTCAACGGTTTCAACTTCTTTTAAACGGGTAGAAACCGACAAACCTTGTTGTTTACTGATCGCCACTTCGGCAGCGTTCGTTCCTAATTTGTTGGCATATTCCAGCGCCACGGCCACCGCATCTTTCAGCGCGCCCAATTCACTATCGATTCTGTTCAAAGACACAAAGCTACTCTTTCGTTGTCGGCAATGGCCGTAGCATAACAAACACAAATCCCATTCACATTAATTATTAGTGCTGGACTATGGACTAAGGCACATTCACCTAGGCGATTTTTGGCTGGAGATGTTATTATTGACAAGTTATTTACTTGAGGTTTTATCGATATGAAGATTGTTGGTGATTCAGAACATTTTAAACAGCCCTACGACATAGATGAAGATTATGTCAGCAGCAAAACAACGGACAAGCGTGATAGCGAAGCCGTGCAAAAAGTCGGTATGGAGCTTGTTTCACTGAGCAAGACTCAGCTAGATAAAGTCGAGCTGGATGAATTTTTGTACGACGCTATCCTGCAAACACGCAAAATCAAAGTCAATACTGAGGCTTATCGTCGCCACATGCAGTATATCGGCAAATTGATGCGTAATTTTGATATTGAGCCGATTAAGGCTTCACTTGCTATCGTGTTGAATAAAAACAACAACGAAACAGCAAAATTGCAGATGTTCGAAAAAATGCGTGAACGCTTACTCACCCAAGGTGACGATGAAATTCAAACCTTAGTCGAGCATTATCCGCAATTAGACAGACAGAAACTGCGAACTTTGGTGCGTCAAGCCACCAAAGAACTGGCCAAAGCCACCGATTCAAAATCATCTAAAGAGCTGTTTAAATATCTACGCAGCGAAATCCAAGACTAATTAGCATCAGCACCACAGGGATGTTGCTTATGCGACTTAGCAAAACGTTATGTAGCCTAGCTTTGCTTTTTATTGGATTGTTTGCTCGGGGCCTGTAACGGCCCCGCGGACAAAGATAACGGTGGCACAGATGCGACTAACCGCAGGGCGGAATCGCACTTTGAATTTACATTGAAATTTTCCTTAACATCATGTTCATATAGCAAAATAAATCAACAGCATTACACTCCGTCTCTTTTTCAGCATCTTTCCATGGTAGAAGAAAATCGCTCACACATTAATCAGCGCCACGACCTCGTTGAAGTGCTCTTTTTGGTGCTGACCGCCGTTCAACAGCTCATCACGATGCTAAATATCGAAGGCGCATTACTGACAAATGATGGTGTTATGCGAACCCTGCTGCCAGAGTTCGCGTCACCAGGCAGCGGACATAGTGAATTGAATATCGTGTTGTGCGCCGTTAAGCTTTGGCATTGATGTGATGACAGCCAAAACCTTGATAATTTATCGGCTCGTAAAATTCAACCGCGCTTCGCCGATCCTAACGATGACTTAATCTCATTGATCAAAACACATCGCTAAACCACTTATTGATCACACCAAGACTTATCATCAGCTTGAGTTTTATCAACGCCATGGTATCGCCAGACTCAAGTTCAGTTGCTCCACAACGCGGATCAGAACGCTGCAAAGCACCTGTCATGTGGTGATCGATTGGAATAGGTTCACAGCCGTGACCTGACTCGCAAATAAAGTCCCACTTATCTCTCGCAGGCAAATGACAAGTAAAGCAATTACCACCAAAGCGGTTATTCACATCGACAAAACCACGTTTGACAATTTTCGAACCCGTGTCATCCACCGCCAATTCAAAAAACTCCCAGTCGCCCGTTGCGGCAAACGTGCCGGGTTCACGCTTCACCATCACCTCCGTTGGTACCAGTTGCACCACAGAACCTGGCGGGTAAATGGCACCATCCGCGGCATTAGCGGCAGCTAGCGTGCCGTTAATGTTGCCCAGCAGGTTGTCTACATAAAAGTGCCGCACGGGGGTCATTTGCCGAATACATTGAAAACTGCTGTCATCAATCGTGATGGCAGGGGCTTGCACAGAAGGCACCTCAGCATAACTCGCCGTCGTGCTCGTCAGCGTCATCAAACCTATCACGACACTGAGTCCTATTAATGAGGCTGTTTTCATTGTATTCCTATGTAATTATTTAAATTATCTCATTATTCAATCTGCGTTATCGACTTGTGTCAACCATAACAAACCTAAGCGGCGACCAAACCAGCCAAGCATGACTTAGCCTAAGGCGGCAATATCGCCCAGTGTGATCGCCCAGTGTCATTGCCCTGTGTACACATAAGCCTGAGCTAAACAAAAAAAGGCCATCGCACTAGGCTCCCAAGCTGTCGTCGCCCCAATAACGCTACGCCATGACGTCTAACTGAGATAATTGCGGCAATTCGCGCGCTTGCTCCCGCAGATAATCCATACCGGATAAAAAGCCACTGAACATTTTTAGCGCGATAAACTGCCCCTTTTCGCTGGTGACATAATCATTGCCTTGGGCGTGAAGCGCGCCTGCTGCCATTAAATACGTCATCTCTAGGGGAAATGCCTGCCATAAACTCTTACCGCTATGCTGCTTAAACAGAGCATTATCTAGCTTACCATGACCCATCATCAGCATTAATTGATGCTGCATCAGTGCCTTACCACTGATTTGCTTGACATAGTTGGTGCCAGACTGCTGGCGTTGGATCAGCGTAATGTAGTCTTCAATATTAAAACTTGAGATCCTAAATTGTTGACCAAAGCGGCCAAAAGCCCCAGAGCCAACGCCAAAGCAATCTTCACCATCAAGCACGTATTTATTTTCAACCGGTTGACCAAAATTACGGCTAAATGTCCATGGAAATTCCATGTTGTAGTGGGTCTGTAAGGTCTGTTTGGCTGCAAGAAACTGCGACCACAACTCATGGGGATCGCCAGCTAAACAGCCCGCTTTTTTAAGATTTTTACCTATGCCAGTGGTTAATGGATAGGTGGTGATTTGATCGGGCTGTAATCTCATGGTTTGGGTTAAATCCGCCGCCACTGACTCTGGTGTTTGATAAACAAAGCCATACATCATGTCGAGATTCACCGTTGGAAATAATTCTATTGCTCGGCGCACATACTCGGCCTGTTGCAGGCCTGAACCAAATTTTTCAAAGCGGCCGGTTGCTTTAAGAATGGTGTCATCAAAGCTTTGAACCCCAATCGACATCCGATCAACTAGCCCAATTAATCGCTCTGGATGACCCTCTTTAAAATAGATAGGATCGCTTTCACAGGAGACTTCACGGATATCAGATAGGCTTTTAATCAGCTCAATGGTCTTAATTAATTCATCTTCTAAAATTGTGGTCGTGCCACCACCAATATAGACCCGATTAAATCGATAACCTTTCGCAATCACTTCCTTGATTTCCGCTCGCAAGGCCACAAAATAGCGTCTCGCCAAAACCTCATTAAACTTGACCTTATGAAATGAGCAAAAACGGCACAGGGTGTGGCAAAAAGGAATGTGAATATAAAGGGTCTCAATCGGCTCGGTGGGTACGGTTTCGGCTACCGCGGCATCGAGAGGGCGAGCATCGTTCAGCGAAAGCGAACGACGAATGCATTGCGCCATCACAGTGTCAAGAGTGTCGGTAGCTAGCCAAAGTAAACGGTCTGAAAATACGGGGCTCATCTATATTCCTTAATACTCAATGTATTAATCCTTCAAACTGCCATCAGTTGTTAACATTAGAGTAAATGTTTTACGCTTGAAAAACTGTCTGTCACGCCAAAGGTTTACACTTTCCCCCCAAAACATTTCGTTTTTATTGGCCACATCACAAACTATCCGCAAACAAATTCACCAAAACCAGTGCAAACCAACAAGTCTTGGGCTAAATGCTTGAAAGCCAAACTCAGCAGCTATCAGACTGCTGACCTTAAGCGCCCACAAAAAAGCCGACCTTAAATTAAGGTCGGCTTTTTTGTGTTCTTAATGGTAATCGCTATAGCTTAACTTGAGTGTACTTAGTCCAAGCGACGAGACTGCCCATTTGCGGTACTATCCACACGGCGGTGTGATCATTTTGATAGATCCGATAATAAAATAAATCCTGATCACGAATTTCGTGCTTGCGCATCTCACGGTAAAAACGCATTGCTGAGGGACTCACTTCATCCGGCTTAGTCAGCTCTTTTTGCAGCACTTTGACATGAAATACATCAACCTTAAGGGAATTAAAGCGGGTTTGATATTGCTCAAATTCACCACGAATAGTGTACTTAACTGGGGTGGTTAAGCAGTCTTGATCCGTCACGCACGAGGTCGAATAAAACTTGCCTTTATTTTCCCCTTCGTAAACCAATGACATGCTTAAATCAGAACGCACCAACAACTCACCGGCGACCGGAAAATAAATATCCGCATGATATTTATGCTCTAAAAATTCACCGGATCCTTTATCACCCGCAGGGATCACCACGCGATTGTAACGAATGCGCTGCTCCATTTTTTGGGTAAGCGGGATAAACTCGGCCATATTCAAGCCCGCAGGCTTGGCATCTATGGCGACAATATTGATAATACCCTTGCCACTGCAAGCGTCAGCCTCTGGGCAAATGGCCATGGAATAGTTTTCGCCGTCGGTAGCCGCAAAAGCCGTGAAATATTTAAAGCTTGCGGACAAATTATCCTCAGGCGCTAAATGCTTTTGCCACCAAGAGGCATCCAAGTGCTCTTCATTATCACGATAGAGCAATTGCGCCGTTCCCTTTGCACCGCCCACATTTAAATTAATCGATTTATCCGCCTGCCACCTAGCTGCATTTTGGATCACCGCGTGATGGTCGCTCACGTACCATAAGATCGCAATAATGGCGCACAACACGGCGATACCGATAATTTTGGTGCGAGCAGACACATCGACAATCGCCTCGCGGATCGCCTCGACATCGTTAATCGCTAACATTTTTACTCGGGATTGTTCCGACACATGCAACTGATAGCCACGGCGCGCCACGGTTTTAAGCTGCACATCCGTATAAGGCTCAAGCTTTTTACGCAAAGTACTCATGCATTGAGTTAACGACGTCGGCGCTACCACTCTATCTGGCCAACCGACTTCTAACAATTGTTCACGGGTGAAAATAGCATTAGACGATGACAACAACAGCACTAGCACGGCAGTTTCAGAAAATGTTAACGCTATGTTTATGCCATTTAAGTGGTCAACTAATTCCTTAGCCTGCTCATCTAGCATTAAGTAGGTGGTGATTTTATGCATGTTAAAGGCTCAAAACTCAGCTTATGTCCAAGGGAGTAAATACATAGGTAACTGGCATCGTAAATAATAACGTCTTTACCTATGAAAACAATGATCTGCAGTCGCCCCGTTTAATCACAGAGTTTACCTTTTAATTACATATTAGACTGTGACCCTATAGCCACTTTGGTATAGTTGCCTCATTGTTCTTCATCGCGCAGTTGAGTTACATTTCCAGCCGCTTAAAATAGCCGATACATCCGCCTAACAATAACGCTATCCACCCCACAAATATGCCGTAAATTAACCATAAACTCAGCCCCGTTTCTACCACCAATGCCAAACTACTCTTGGCT
>JBOFUF010000506.1:0-2101 GCA_051652445.1 Shewanella sp. | reverse complement strand
CCTGCGGCAGGAACGATGGCAACCACAGCTTGAGTGCCATGCTCGGCTTGGCGCTGCAATTCAATTTGTGTTACCAGATCAGATTGACTATCGGGATTGGATTGTTGATTTAATCCAATATCTAAATGTCCTAGCTCTGTCATCCTAACTCCATATTACTGGGATGGACTCGATACTGAGCGATCACCACCCACGACACGATAAAAAGTTTCACCTTCTTTGACCATGCCAAGTTCGTTACGTGCACGTTCTTCGATAGCTTCGGTACCACTTTTCAAATCAATGATTTCTTCCTTCAGTACTTGGTTACGCTCATTGAGTTTGGCGTTACCTTCTTGCTGGGCAGCAATTTGTTTTTGCAGAATGAAATATTCAGGAAGGCTATTATCTCCCGACCAAAGACGAAATTGCAGTAAACCGAGTAGCACTATGAGCGCAATGACAAAAAATTTCATGGAGGAATTAGCGTCAGTATCTTGGATTAAAAAAATATACAGCAGATAGTACAACAAAAAAGGCCACCAAGTGGTGGCCTTTTTACATCAAAGATTAAATTACGCCTGACCTTTGATCTCTTTCAAACCACGGTATGGGGCTTTTTCACCTAATTGCTCTTCGATGCGCAGCAATTGGTTGTATTTAGCGACACGGTCAGAACGACACAGTGAACCAGTTTTGATTTGGCCAGCAGCAGTACCCACGGCTAAGTCAGCAATGGTTGAGTCTTCAGTTTCACCACTGCGGTGTGAAATCACCACTGTGTAACCTGCAGCCTTCGCCATACGAATGGCCGCTAAAGTTTCAGTCAATGAACCAATTTGGTTAAACTTAATCAGGATTGAGTTAGCGATGCCGTTTTCAATACCACGGGTTAAGATTTTTGTGTTGGTAACGAATAAATCGTCGCCCACTAATTGGATCTTATCGCCCATGATTTGAGTTTGGTAAGCCCAACCATCCCAATCTGACTCATCTAAGCCGTCTTCGATAGACACGATAGGGTATTGGTCTGCCAATGATTTCAAGAAATCAGAAAAACCGTTAGAGTCGAATACTTTGCCTTCGCCAGCAAGATCGTATTTACCGTCTTTGTAGAATTCAGATGCTGCGCAATCCAGTGCTAACGTCACATCAGTACCTAGCTTATAACCAGCCAGTCCAACCGCTTCTTTAATAATCGCTAACGCGTCAGCGTTTGAGGCTAAGTTAGGCGCAAAACCACCTTCATCACCCACAGAAGTGCTCAGACCTTTGTCATGTAAAACTTTTTTCAGCGTGTGGAAAATTTCAGCGCCCATACGCAGTGCTTCACGGAAAGTTTTTGCGCCAACAGGTTGTACCATAAATTCTTGGATATCAACGTTGTTATCTGCGTGTTCGCCACCGTTTAAGATGTTCATCATAGGCACAGGCATAGAATATTGGCCTGGTGTACCGTTTAGTTCTGCGATGTGCGCGTATAAAGGGATCCCTTTAAATGCTGCTGCCGCTTTAGCTGCCGCTAAAGACACGGCCAGAATCGCGTTTGCGCCTAACTTGTCTTTGTTTTCAGTACCATCTAAGTCGATCATGATCTGATCAAGCTCAGCTTGTGCAGTGGCATCTTTGCCTAATAATGCCGCGCGGATAACACCGTTAATGTTGGCCACAGCCGTTAATACGCCTTTACCTAAATAACGACTCTTATCGCCATCACGTAGTTCTAACGCTTCGCGACTACCCGTTGATGCTCCAGATGGCGCTGCCGCCATACCCACAAAGCCACCTTCTAAATGCACTTCAGCTTCTACTGTTGGGTTACCACGAGAATCCATAATCTCGCGACCAATCACATTAATAATCTTAGCCATAATACCCTCGATTTAAGTTTAAAAATAAAAGAAAAAACCAATACCTATGGGAATAAACAGAAGTCACACACTGCAGAAAACCGCAAATTCCATTTACTGTTCTTCATCCATATCACTGTGGTTCATACGCAGACAGTTTATATCCAGGGGTATCTAGTTCTTAATATTCAAGCACGCTTGAGTGTAACAAAAGGCCGGCACCACTGTCGTGGTGCCGGCCTCATATATACTTACTTCAGATCACGTTTTTG
>JBOFUF010000505.1:0-6561 GCA_051652445.1 Shewanella sp. | reverse complement strand
GAAGTGGAGTGCCCTAGGCGCTCCGTCCCGGCGGGTTTTAACGCACTTTATGCTGTGTTGGTTATTTTTAACTTAGCCCGCTAGGTCTGCAAATAACCGCCTTGCCTAAAGTGCGTTAAACTCCCGCTGAATCCTGCATATTCAGGTTGTTTGGGTATACACTAGAACAAGCGACGCCCTCTCTACTGCCTCCAAGATGATAGCCGTATCTCACGCCATACCTAAAATAGACATAAATCTGTCATTTTTGTAATTCTGATACATTCAAGGTTGGAAAAATTGGCAAAATCGCTTCTAATAGTCATCAGTGAATTCCGAGTTAACACCGCTACCTGAGAAGGATTTTTTCATGGCCAATACATTAGAGCAACTCAAGTTATACACCACTATTGTCGCGGATACAGGCGACATCGAAGCGATTAAACGTTACCAGCCTGAAGATGCGACAACCAATCCATCACTCATATTAAAAGCGGCTCAAATTCCTGAATATGAATCTCTGATTGATAACGCGATCGATTGGGCAACATCACAAAGTACTGAGCTCACGCAGCAACTGGATGATGCCAGCGACAAACTAGCGGTCAATATCGGCGTAGAAATACTGAAACTCGTTCCAGGCCGCATTTCAACTGAAGTGGATGCCCGCTTATCATTTGATACAGAAAAATCAATCGCTAAAGCCCATAAATTGGTTCGTCTTTATAAAGAGGCTGGCATTGATAAATCACGCATTCTGATCAAACTCGCTTCAACTTGGGAAGGCATTTGTGCCGCTAAAGAACTAGAGCAAGAAGGCATCAACTGCAATTTAACCTTGCTATTTAGCTTTGCTCAAGCCCGTGCGTGTGCCGAAGCGGGGGCTTATCTCATTTCTCCTTTCGTAGGCCGTATCCTTGATTGGTACAAAAAAGATACCGGCAAAGATTACGATGCCGTAAATGACCCAGGTGTTATTTCAGTGACTGAAATTTATAATTATTATAAACAACATGGTTTTGACACGGTTGTTATGGGGGCAAGTTTCCGTAATATAGGTGAAATCATTGAGCTAGCAGGCTGCGATCGTCTGACCATTGGCCCTTCTCTGTTAGAAGAACTGGCTAATTCACAAGTTAATATCACACCTAAACTGGTTGCCGCAACGACTCATGTCGCCGCTGAACCCCCATTGACAGAAGCGCAATTCCGTTGGGACTTTAACCAAGATCCAATGGCGGTTGATAAACTGGCTGAAGGCATTCGAAACTTTGCAATAGACCAAGGTAAACTCGAAGTCGTGCTCACGGCTAAGCTCGCGAACTAAGTACTCTGGAGACGGTGAAATGACACGATTGACCCAAAGCTCAACATGGCAAGCGTTATCAGCACACAGTAAAAATATTCCGCATATGCGGGAATTGTTTGCAACTGATGCGGCACGTTTCAATAAAATGTCGCTATCAGCTTGCGGGTTATTGCTGGATTACTCTAAAAACAGAGCAACAGCGGAAACGCTGGATTTGTTATTTGCGTTGGCAAGCAATAGCCAACTTGAAGCAAAAATCAAAGCGATGTTTGTAGGTGACATCATTAACACCACAGAGAAGCGCGCCGTACTGCACACAGCGCTTCGTAGCAATGCAGAACAATCGATTATTGCCGAGGGCCAAGACATTGTCCCTGAAGTCCAACAAACGCTGGATAAGATGCAAGGATTTGTGCATTCAGTCACTTGCGGTAAGTGGAAAGGTTATACAGGCAAAGCCATAACGGATGTTGTAAGTATTGGTATTGGCGGCTCTTTTCTCGGTCCAAAAATAGTCTCTCAAGCATTACGCCCCTATTGGAATCCAGAATTGAATTGTCACTTTGTGGCAAACGTCGATGGTACCTCTATCAGTGAGAAGTTAAAGTTACTGGATCCTGAGACGACATTATTCATTATGTCGTCCAAATCTTTCGGGACACAGGAAACCTTAACCAATACCCTCACTGCAAGAGACTGGTTTTTAGCCAAAGGGGGTTTACAGTCGGATGTAGCAAAACACTTTGTTGCAGTCACGACAAACGTCACTAAAGCGACGGATTTTGGTATCGATGCTGACAATATTTTCCCTATGTGGGATTGGGTTGGCGGTCGCTACTCTCTCTGGTCGGCGATTGGCTTACCAATTGCACTTTTGATCGGCATGGACAACTTCAGAGCGCTACTCTCAGGTGCACACCAGATGGATGAGCACTTTGCCACTGCGCCACTGACCGAGAATATGCCCGTTATTATGGGATTATTATCCCTATGGTACGGTAACTTTTTTAATGCCCAGTCCCATGTTGTACTGACATATGATCATTATCTGCGGGGTCTGCCTGCTTACTTCCAGCAACTTGACATGGAAAGTAACGGTAAGTCTGTCACGCTAAATGGAACTGATGTTGACTACAGCACAGGTCCGGTGATTTGGGGGGGAGAAGGCGCTAATGGCCAACACGCCTACCACCAGTTATTGCATCAAGGTACTGCACTGATCCCCGCCGACTTTATCATGCCGCTACAAAGTCATAATCCTCTGGGTGAACACCATGATCAATTGGCATCAAACTGCTTTGGTCAGACGCAAGCTTTAATGCAAGGTCGTACCTTTAATGAAGCATTAGCCGAACTTGCTAATAGTGCATTATCGGCCACAGAGAAGCAGCTGATTGCTCAACATAAGGTTATGCCCGGTAATAAGCCAAGCAATACCTTGCTCATGGATAAGCTGACGCCCAGTACCTTAGGCGCTTTAATTGCCCTATATGAGCATAGAACCTTCGTTCAAGGTGCCATTTGGGATATTAATTCCTTCGATCAATGGGGTGTAGAACTCGGTAAAAATCTTGGTAACGATGTATTAACCCGCATTGGTGCGGATCAGGATTCCGATGATTTAGATGCCTCAAGCAACGCATTGATTAACCTTTATCGACAAGGCAAAATCTAATCGAACAAAAAGCCAGCAATCGCTGGCTTTTTTAATTCTACCCCTTTCTTTTTATTGAGCTTTACTGGTTAGCACCACTCTCAAGCCAGACTTAACATCAATTGCACATCACTCAAAGTTCATTCTAACTTAACATGAATGAAACATAATTCTTGCACCCTGTTTTGAAAACATGTTATTAAATCGTCGACAAAAAACACAGGAGGTTGCCATGGATCGTTTAGATTATGGTTGTGCGCTAGATGAAGTCATTGAAAGACCCGATCGTTCGCGAGGCTCCAATAAAAAGCGTAAATGGCGCGAAATCGAAGCGTTAAAAGATAAACATCGTTTACTCAAAGAACTCCAAGAAATCGATAATAACTTTAACTACGATATTGATGCTATCCAGTTGTAATCACATGTTTATATAATCTAATCATTATGTTCAAACAGGGATAAAAAAAGCGCCTCAGGCGCTTTTTTTATGTCTACCATTGAATCAAGGCCACAATGCGGGCCAATCAACTAAGCATGTTAGTCTGACGCGGTTAAATATGCGCGTAAATCATCAAACGCCTTCTGCTCTCGGTCCAAAAACAAAGGATCATCAATCAGCGATTTTTGACATTCTAACTCAATGACTTGCCAATCTTTCGCAGTTAAGCTTTTGGCTAATAGCGGAAAGATATCCCGTTCCTCCATCTGCATATGTCGCTCTTGCAATGCGACATATTCTGCAAAATCAACAATCAGTTTCTCGCGGGCAACCACAATATCACTAAGGATCAAATTTAACGTCGCCATCAAAGTGGCTGATGCTTGGCTCACCACCCCATGTTCAGCACTCAACTTGTCGATATTGTCGTTCACATTATGCGCTAGGTAGTAGGCATAGATAATGTCTTCAACTGGATGATGGCAACGCTCAGCATATCCTTGCATGTATTCAACGATATCGCGCACCACGATAAAGTTGATTGGCTCACCTCCGGATAGTTTCATCTGCTTTTTTTTTAAAACATTTAGCAATATAGCCATATGTTTATGATCATGCATGAGTCTTTTAAGCATTACGCCTCCTAGCTATGGGCTGACTATTGATACTAGCCAAATCGTGGACTAACACCAATATAACAGACTAAAAGCAGCTCACTTTATGACGATGATCAAGTAAATCAGACACCAAACAGTAAACTGACTACGACGATTCACACTTACCTTCAAATATCAGCGACGCTTTACGGTTTATCTCACCAGCTTAGGATTTATAATCACTTTTTATGACCAAATATGACAACTACATTGTTATTGGGCGAGCAGATGTAATTGTTGTTGTAGCGCGTTAAACTCGAACCGTAATCGTTGTTGTGGTTCGCTTAGCTGCGCTTCATCTATCTCCTTAACGGCAAGATACGGGTAATCCTTAAGCAACTTGTGCTCTAAAGCCAATGCCTGCTCTGTATCCTTGGTTTCGATAAAGACTTGTAATTGATGTAAATAATCAGTCAATGACACTTTGCTGATGTCAGAAGACTCGGAGAATCTTGGTGCAGGCATAGACCTAGCGGCGATGGCGGGACGAATAGCCTCCTGGCGCAGTTCAGTGACTCCCGATGCCGCTTTAGCTTGCTGCATTTCCGTCTGACTTTTATGTTCAGCCAGCGCTTCTGTTTGTATGTTTAAAGATTGCATCGCCTCAGTATCTGCCATTATTGCCATCGTTTGTGGCCCAGGGGCACTCATCACCATAGGACTTGGAACAAGTGCATCTTCGACGTGAGGTCGATTCAGCACCAGCAGACCAACCACAAGCACTAACGATGCCGCGCTCGATAATGCCCAAGGATGGCGCCGCCAAACCGAACTTGATATATCGACTGGAGCAACTTTACTTTGGTGCATGTCAGTCAAATGGGTTTGCGCCATTTGCAAGATATCTTGGTCAAGTTGCGGCGGTGGAACCTCTAAGGCCTGTTGGCGATACCAAGCCAGCACTTCCTGTTGTAATGCGCGCTCATCAGCACTTGAGGATGAATTACTCACGTCCTGCCTCCTGCCACTTCGCACTAACACAATCTTTTAGGCTTTGGTAAGCATAACGAATACGGCTTTTAGTCGCTTCTAAGGTGACACCCGCAACATCACTAATGATGGCAGCTGTAAAACCCATTTCAATGTTCAGGATAAATGCCTCTTTCTGGACTTGGGGTAACAGCGCGATACAAGTCTTGAGTAATAAACTCTTTTGCGCGTCTTGCCACTGCACATCGGGTTTATCTTGCTCAGCCGCCACAAAAGTATCGAGTTCAGTATCGGCACCATCTGTAGCGACTAAATCCACGGGCTTAACCGCCCGCACATGATCAATCAATAAGTTGTGGGCGATACGATATAGCCAAGTCGTAAATTTGGCACTGGCCTCATAATTCGCCGCAGCGCGGATCACCCGCCCCCAGGTTTCTTGATACAAATCTTCAGCTAACTGCTTATCACCTAACTGGCGTACAAAGTAGCGGTAGAGTGCACCTTTGTGCTTCAGGTATAACTGCTCAAACGCTTTTGAATCGCCCTTGGCATAGCACAGCATTAATTGCTCATCTGAGTGCTCATGGTTTGATACTTGCGCTATTGCTAATGCCACGGAAAATCCCTCGTCATTGGGGTTAGCCCCTCGAATTCACTTTTACGATTGTAATCTTTCATTGCGCGTACTGCTCTTGCCTCTCACAGGTCTCTCACAGGCTCGCCATGAAGCTTATCTTGGGGAGGAAAAGGTTTATCCGTACCATCAAATACCTTCTTAGTCGGCAGATGATTAGATTGTTCTATGGCCGCGGCGGTTTCCATTAATTGCACAAACTCATGGCGATATCCAAAGGGATCGTCCCCTAAAGCCGAACGTGCTAACTGACTTAACTTAGTATAATCACATTGATGTAGATAATGGCTGCCATTCAGTAATTGCCCTAATCCTGCAACCGCTGCTGCAAATCTAAAATCATCACTCGCTTGCTCTAACAACTTAATATTTTGGTCTAACCTGATGGGATAACTCAGTAACTGACTCTGTGTTTGCTCTGGCAGCTTGTATCTCAGTTTAAGGAAAGCAATTTCTTCACGGCTGTATTTTTCTTGCCCCGTTTGAGCATCAACGCCATATCTGAGTTTATCATTCGCCATCGGCCCTGCTTCAACATATCTTAATTCATATAGGGCAGTCACTGTATGACCCGCGCCAATTTCGCCCGCATCCACCTTATCGTTGTTGAAATCCTCCCGTGCTAAAGCACGATTCTCATAACCAATTAGACGATACTCAGACACTAAGGCCGGATTAAACTCCACTTGCACTTTGACGTCTTTAGCAATAGTGAGCAAGCTCGAACTTAACTCGTTCACCAGCACTTTTCGAGCTTCATTCAGGGTATCGATATAGGCATAGTTACCATTGCCCTTATCCGCTAATTGCTCCATGAGTTGATCGTTGTAATTCCCCAAACCAAACCCTAAGGTTGTCAGGCCAATACCATGATCTTTTTCCTTCTCAATCAAGGCAATCAAATCATCAAAATCTGTCATACCAACGTTGAAATCACCATCAGTCGCGAGGATGACT
>JBOFUF010000504.1:0-6779 GCA_051652445.1 Shewanella sp. | reverse complement strand
TTATTTAACGTCATTAAAAGAAGTGCTGGCTGACAGTTTGAAGTTGCAGTTTAATTTCAGTCATGTGCGTTTGATCAGCGTTCTTGATGCCGATGTGAAGGCTATTTGGGATCAAAGGCTACATAAAGGTCACCATTTTGGCCGGCTAACACAGCAAGAAGCTAAACGGTTATTTGGTAGCGAAGTGGGGTCGGTGGCGCTGACTAAATTGGCCGAAGATAACCCAGTAATTTTTGCCATTGCTAGCCAAGATGCCACTCATTTTCATCCTGAGATGGATAATATGCTGCTAGAACAATTGCGGCGTTTGTTGGCTCACATGCTGGCTAAGCTGTAAAGGCTGTGGGGCTACTTTTGTTTAGCCTAGACGGTTTGATATTGACGAGGAAAGCGATATGAGTGCGCAAGCCGATAAAGTGTCGGCGCTAAATGCTAAATGGTTACAAGTGTTTGAACGCTATCTGACGACAGAGCGGCAGTTGTCACCTCATACCATACGCAATTACCTTTACGAGCTTAATCGCAGTCGTGAACTGTTGCCTGAAGGTGTGGATCTGCTCAATGTCAGTCGCGAGCATTGGCAGCAAGTGTTAGCTAAATTACACCGTAAAGGCTTAAGTCCACGATCGCTTTCTTTGTGTTTATCTGCGGTAAAACAGTGGGGGGAATTTTTGCTGCGCGAAGGCGTCATTGAGCTTAATCCCGCTAAAGGCTTAAGCGCCCCTAAGCAAGCCAAACCGTTGCCGAAGAATATCGATGTCGATGCCATCGCTCATTTGTTGGACATTGAAAGCACCGATCCCTTAAGTCTGCGGGATAAAGCCATGATGGAATTGTTTTACTCCAGTGGCTTACGTTTAGCTGAACTCGCCGCGCTTAATTTGTCCAGTGTGCAATATGATTCCAAAGAAGTGCGCGTCTTAGGTAAAGGTAATAAGGAGCGTATCGTTCCGGTCGGCCGTTTGGCGATTGCTGCGCTGCAGACTTGGCTTCAGTGTCGACAGCAAATTCCCTGTGAAGATAATGCGTTATTTGTCACCGAAAAAGGCAAACGCCTCTCCCATCGCAGTATTCAGGCGCGCATGGCTAAATGGGGTCAAGAGCAGGCATTGTCGGTGCGGGTGCATCCCCATAAACTGCGTCACTCTTTTGCGACTCATATGTTAGAAGCGAGTGCCGATCTGCGAGCTGTACAAGAATTATTGGGGCACGCAAACCTCGCGACCACGCAAATTTATACCAGTTTGGATTTCCAACACTTAGCGAAGGTGTATGATAACGCCCATCCTAGAGCGAAAAAAACACAGGATAAATAATGCGTTGCTATCTTAGACCTCAAGATATTCAAGCGATCAGTTTCGATCTCGACGACACCCTGTACGACAATCTGCCGCATATTTTAAATGCCGAAGCTGAGCTAGCGACGTTTCTGTTGCAGACTTATCCATTATCGCAGGCGTGGCAAACCCAGGATTGGCGCAGGCTAAAACTGCAACTTTTGCAGCAAAATCGTGAGCTTGCCCACGACACCAGCGCAGCCCGTTTAGCTACGCTTCGCCAAGGCCTAATACAATTAGGGTATTCGGCAACTGAAGCCGAACGCGGCGCCGAGCAAGGATTAGCCTGCTTTTATTTTTATCGCAGCCATTTCAAAGTGTCTGACGAAGTGCTCATATTACTCAAGCGCTTATCGCAGCATTTTAGATTAGTCGGGATCACCAACGGCAATGTGGACGCAGAGCGGATTGGTTTAGGGGAAACGTTCGAGTTTGTGTTGCATCCAGGTCATGGCGTGCAGATGAAACCCGCTAAAGACATGTTCGAATTAGCTTGCTCGCGGTTAAAAATAGCACCGCAACACTTACTGCATGTTGGTGATAGCATGAATGCCGACGTTCGTGGTGCACGACTCGCAGGTTGCCAGTCCGTGTGGTTAAATCCAAGTTTTGGCCAACAGGCCTCATTGCCGATCGCAGTGTTATTGCCCCATCTCGAAATTACCCAGCTTGATGCCTTGCTCGAATTGTTATCGGCAAAAAAACCGCCATCATCGGCATCTTAATCATTGCCGTGAAGGGACTGGGTTTTGGGGCTCAAGGTTTACTTGCGGGGCGCTTGGCTTGCAGCGCTGCGCGCCACAAGTTGATGAGAGCATAGGTGAGCGCGACGCATTAATTGATTGACCTGCCGACGGCTGGCATGCATGTCGGCATCGCCTACCCGCAAATAGGTGCCGGTGTAAGCATTACCGCCAATGTAGATGGGTTTTAAATCCGCTGGTGCGGGTGGCACACGGATCCTAATAACTTTTTTATTCATGATTTCAATCAGCTGAACATCTGATATGGTCAAAATATTATGGCTGGTGCGGTTGGGATCATCGAGTATCTCCCAAAAGGCTTGTAAAACAGGTAGCGGCTTTGGAATACCTATAATGGTGAAATGCCCGCGTTCCTCTTTCACCCCCAGAATGATTTCGCCTCCCAAGGTGTTGGCAAATGAGCTGTATGTCGCCCAAATATCCTCTGGGAGTTGGCCTTGGCCATCTCGACCGCCCGCGAGCTTAAACTCGACTTGGGCGGATTCTTGTAAGTTGGTGATATCGTCCAGCGCAAAGGATTGAAACACCATAGCAGCTTATCCGTTAGCGACACGTTACCCCGTTTGTAGCACGCGAAGAGCGCAAAGGCCAGCGTTGGAGCTGGCCTTGACGGCTCGGTTAACGCGGAAAATATGCCGCATTAGTCTGCCATCGCGGCTCAAGTAGGCTCTGTTACCGTTAGGCAAGTTGCAAGCTTTTAGGAAACAGGATGTTGTTTTCTAAATGAATATGTCGGTGTAGATCCGTTTCAAATTCGGCTAAGGTGGCATAACACACACGCCAAGTGGTGCAGGCATATTCTGGTGGCGTAAAGCCGTTGGTTAACTCATGCAGCTTCTGCATAATTTGGCCGGCTTCTTCGTGTTCATGTTGCATGGCATTAATGGGATTACCAATATGGCCAAAACAGCTGTTAACGTGCTCGCCTCGACTGAGGGCTCGGATGGCAGGGAAGAGGATCTGTTCCTCTTTCATCAGATGCGGCATTAAATCTTCCACTAAAGCACGTATCCAGCCTGCAAAAGGGGTTATCTCAGCATAATGTTCGCCATGCGCCCGTACCATTTTTTGTGAATATTCTATGAGTAACGGCGCTTTATCACGAATGTATTGATGGTGAGTCGCTTCGATGTAAACGATTAATTCATCAAGGGGTAATTGATTTAATGCACTATCTTGCGCTCCAGCTAATGCCACAGCGTTCAGTGCGGTGACGACCGCATCGGTATTGGCCCCCGCTCGTTCACAGGCAACGGCCAGTGGTTTACCGCCACCACAACAAAAATCGATGCCAAACTGACTAAACACATGGGCGCGGCGAAAATCTTCGCTGACCAGTTCACCGACTTTAGTGTCTAACCACTTATCCGCCATGGCTGAGCGGGTGTCGGCTAATGACGACGATGTTGAAAGCGATAAACTTGATGGTGTGGTAGTAGACATAGAAATGCTCCTAAGCGGAAAAGATTACACACATATTATTTGCAGCTTTAAATTGTCGCAAGTAAACCTGACAAAAACAGTCGGGTTTTGCTAGTGCTATCACAGTTATCTGCAGGGAATAGCTCAAAGGGAGTATAAAAAAGTGGTCACGGGGAGGGGGGATTTGACACCGATGCGAGCGATAGATTTTAACAGTTTTGCTGTGTTAGAAAAAAACTGAGCTTTGGTGGCAGTTGTACCCAGTGTTAAAGGTGTTACTGCCACCGCATATGCTCAATTTTTTTATTAACGGCTTAACCTTTATACTAACGGCTTAACTAACGGCTTAACCAGGCTCAGCGTATTTTTACAGGCTTAGAAGTTGTACTGAAGTACCAGTTGACCATAGGTTGAGGCGCCGTGACTAACCTTTTCATCTACTAGCAAGTATTGGCTCACGCCATCATCTACGCTATAGCGGCCTAACTCAGCGCCCAAGGTGAGTTTTGGAGTTAGGTTGGTGAAAATGTTGATACCATAATGGCTGCGATCTACTTCTTGAATATCGGAGACACTACGACCATAGAACAAGGTCGAACGTAGGTCTTCGGTAAAAAAGTGGCGATAAGCAATTGTGCCACCCGTAGTCGTTTCTATTTCGCCACGATAAATATCTTGGACTCCACCGGTTGAAAAATAACGGCCTAGATTGCCATGTGATAGCATGAAACGAACATCATTTTTTTCACCCACGAGAATTTTGCCCGCGATGGACCCACCAAACGTGATTTCGTCATTATCCTCTGTAGGCGTGAGTTGGCGTACCAAACTAGTGAAACTGACATTACCCCAATCGCCACTAAGGTTGTACCGCACTATTGCATCGGGGATGGAATCCTCGTCTTTTGGGAGCCATTCTCCATCCGTTGAAGTGCCAAAGGTATTTGGGTTTTCTAAAGCAAATTGCCAATTTTGGTAGGTATAGCGAACTAAAGCTTGGCGAACCATGCTTTCTCCAACCAGAGGTCCACCCATGTTAGTCGTTTCTGGATATGCAGACGTATTTACCATAGTTGACCAGCCTTGCCCGACTGTAAAACCTTTGTAGTTGATATAAGCATGGCGTAGACGAGGGCTATAAGAGTTGGAAACATTGCCATTGCCCTGTGCTGAACCGATAAAATCAATTTCAACGAATCCAGTAATATCATCTTCGGTAAAGCTGGCATTCAAACGCGATTCTTGGGCACTAAATTGTGTCTTAGTCGCTTGCTCACTTTTCTCTTCTGGGCCAGCGTCGCCGCCAGCCCAGAAGTTTTCAAATGGCACATCCCCCGAGGCCGTTCTTGCACTGGCTTTGATATAGCCACCCACTTTATATTCGACAGCTTGAGCGGTTGATGCCAAACAAATGAGCGCTATCGCGGTAGATAATGTGTTTTTTTTCATAATAATTATTTCTTCTTCTTTTTCTTCTTCGTGCTCGCAGGTAAGTGTTATTCATTCATGACGCTAGAAATCACATCTCTTTAAACCAAGTGCGGTGGCACTCAGCACACAGAGGCGCTTTCTTTTGGTGTTCAGAATGACATGCAATGCAACTAATGGCTTCAGCCTAGTGCACTGACTCATGTGGATATGCGTGGCTGTTGACTAAGTTGTTGGTATTGATTTTTATCGTGTCAATCGTGCCGTGGCAGTCTAAACATGCGCTCGAAAGGTTTCGGGTAAATTCGCTACCTGTGCGTATAGCTCGGGCAACCGAATGTCCGCCCACGAGCATATTAAAACCGGCGCGGAATTTTACACCTGAGTCTCGAGTGGTTGATGGGAGAATGATGTAGTGATTTTCAGAACCGCGGTTATGATGCGTAATCAGCCTGCTTTTTTACGCATCATAACTTAGGTTATTGAATGACTTTATTTCTTGAAAAATGCTTCGTTAGTACCGTAAGGGCCTAAGTTTAGGTCACGTTTACGGATGGCATCAACACGATCAAAGGCTTCTTCAGCAACGCGTAAGTTTTTAACGTCTTTACGCCAGTAGTACTTAAAGCCATCGAAATGGGCATTATTAGGGTACCAGTAAAACACGCCTAAGCCTTCTTTGTTTAAGATGGGGGTGTTGTGGATATGGGCACCAGGAATATAGAAGTATTGACCTTTAGCAAGCGTTTCAAATTTGTTGTTTGCCAATGTCTTACTTGAACCATTCACTACGTAGTAGCATTCTGGTTGGCCATGGAAATGCGGTTCGTGATCAGACTTAAGGCCGTTGGTGATACCGATAACCATTGGGCTGTCTGATAGCTCTTTCCAAATGTAGCCAACTGGCGAGTTTTTAGGATCGCAATTTTTGGCTTCTAGGACGTTGCCATTATCATCCAATGTTTTACAAAAGCGTTGATCCGCAGCGATACTGTCGTTAGGTTTAATGGTGTTAAAATCGATTTTACCCGCTTCCCAATCGGCAATATAAGCTTCAATTGCTGGATTGCTACATTGCTCTGGCATAGTATTTTGTGGCACGTAGGGCGTGCTGTCGGCTGGAACGGGTGTCATCTGCTGGAAGGGCAGTTGTGCATGGTTACATTGTGGACCTTGTGCCATCGCAGCGGTCGATGCCAGTGCGGCAATCCCGAAAAGCATTTTTAATTTCATCATTCTCATCCTAGTGTGTTGCAGCGTCTTACTGCGATATCTTAGCTGTGCTAAAGATAAAACGATTAGCTTGGCGCAAAGGTGAAATAGATCACGCCATGTTTTGAGTGGCAAACTTATTCGTGACTCACTCCACGAATAAATTTCTCCATCGCTTAGGCTTACAATTAAAGTTGCAAGCGGAGTTGAGCATAGTTGGCAGTGCCTTTTGTCGCCACTTGCAACAGTAAGACGGGCTGCTCGTTAAGTTGATCCCGGCCTATTTCGAGGCCTAAAATCAGCGCTTAGCTCAATTGGGTGAATACGCCCAAGAGACTCCGGTCTCGGTTGTCGTGGGCCTATAAAACAAGCTTGAATGGGAGTGTTCGGTCCAACCATGCCGGTAGGCGATCATTGTGGAGGATGAGGTTGCTATTTTTCCGTCAACGATATCGCGAGCCGCAGTGGTAACAGCATATCGGCCTAAATGATCGTAGTGCAATTGTAGGTATAGGTCGTCAGTGGTGAGTGTTTTACCGCAATCGAGGTGCCAGCGCCCTATTGCGCGGTTTCAGCCAGGTCAAGATGCCTGACTAAATCGGATAGCTGCAGGTGT
>JBOFUF010000503.1:0-6752 GCA_051652445.1 Shewanella sp. | reverse complement strand
GCCATGGTAATTAGTGAAACGAGCCTATGGACAGGGAAGGATGCACTTGCTACGAGTCAATGAGTGAATGCCATGGTAACCCAAACTGCATAGTGAGTTTCATCACAAAAGCTGAGCAACGAGAGTAGTAAGACACACGAATTAGCATTAGGCAGTATTCAATAGAAAGGCGTTAAAAATATATTTGGATGACTTAAAAAACTTTCTTAGCAGTAAGAATACGGATAGCGCACTAACACTATAACTATCACTATCACTATCACTATCACTATCACTATCACTATCACTATGAGGATTTGAACGAATCATTGGCTAATGATGGCGATCAAAAACCAATGCAGATTCTATGCCGCAACCACGTGGCGCTGCGCCCGTAATGGATGTAAGCGATTATGCATCACTTTAATGGTTTCAAACTGCACCATAGTTTTAGCCGCAGATAAAACACATTCGGGAGACAATAACATGACTAGCGACGACTGCAGGGTATTTTCAACCACGAGAGCGAGCACTCTTTGCTTTTGACATTTAAGCTCAAACACTTTACCGACATCGCAATAAACACACACGTCACTGGTATCAAAAAACCATGATTTAGGCATTTGCGGTGTTAGCATAAAATGTGCTGCGGTAGCATTGAGGGCGATTTGAACAATTGCGGCATCGGACAAAGAAAGGGCTTTAGGTAATCTATCGAGCAAGTTCATATAGAATTTGGCATGGGCAAGATTAAACTCCTTCCTTGATAGGGCATCAGGAATGAGTAATTTTGCTTTATAAGACGTCAGAAATTCTATCTCGCAACCTAACGATACGCCTAATACACCATACGAATCGTTATATTTCCATTGCCAATCTTTTTGCGGCATTAATAACATAACGGTGACCCAATATTTGAAAACTGAGACATAGTAGTAGATATTTCATTCAATATCAAAAGAAAAATAAAAAAAACACAAATTATTTAACAGTTGCTAAGCCGATTCAACACAAGATCTTAACAGCGATCTATCGATCATTCTAGATCGCTGCTAATCAATAAGATCGAATCTTTGATCCTTATATCGATCCTAAGATCTTTATTTCAATCGATATGCATTGACTATTTCTTTTATTAACTTTGGACCTTGATAAATAAAACCTGAGTAAATCTGCACCATAGTAGCGCCCGCATCAAATTTGGCTAAGGCATCTTCAGCACTATTAATGCCGCCCACACCGATGATCGGGATCTGCCCTTTCAAACAAATGGCTAATTGCTTAATCACTTTAGTCGATAGCTCAGTCAAAGGTTTGCCGCTTAAGCCGCCGCTTTCATTGGCATTGGCAAGGCCGCTCACGCCATCACGGGTTAAGGTAGTATTCGTTGCAATTACGCCATCAAATTTGTTTTTAATCAAGGCTTCTGCAATATTTTCAATTTCTTCGGTGGTTAAGTCAGGTGCAATTTTAAGGGCAATAGGTACGTATTTTTTATGTTTTTCGGCTAACTCGAGTTGCTTGGTTTTAATGGCACTCAATAATTCATCTAATAGATCGCCATATTGTAGTGTTCTCAATCCTGGGGTATTGGGTGATGAAATGTTCACCGCAATAAAAGCTGCATGGAGATAAACTTTATCCATACAGATCAAATAATCCTCTTTTCCTTGTTCAACTGGGGTGTCTTTATTTTTACCAATATTGACACCCACCATAATATCCGTTTTTTTAGCGATCAAATTCCTGACTAAATTATCGACACCTTTATTATTAAACCCCATACGATTTATGATGCCTTTAGCAGGCTTTAATCGGAATAAACGGGGTAAATCGTTACCGGGCTGTGGCCTTGGTGTCACAGTGCCCACTTCAATATGGCCAAATCCCATCGCATGAAAAGCATCGATGGATTCACCATCTTTATCCATTCCGGCACCAAGACCTACCGGATTTGGGAACGTCAGCCCCATAAAGGTTACAGGAGCAGGTGCAATATTTTGGCTATAAAAGTAATTTAACGGACTGTTACCTGTCATTTTCAGGCTAGCAATAGCCAGATGATGCGCTCGCTCAGGATCCATCTGGAACATGACTTTCTGCGCGATTTTATAAAACATGGATTTTCCTCAACCTAAAAAAAGCCCCGGCAATCGCCAGGGCTTCTGATTATTATAATAAGTTTACTTTTGGCCTTCGCAGTGAAGGATCAGAAGGTTAAGTTCACGTAGGGCGACTGAGAACTTAGCAAACTCATGGCTTTGCGACGTTTTAAAGTCAGCTAGCATATGGACCCATCTTTCCAATAAGCCTTGATTAATCTCAATCCACTGAGAAATCACGCTTTGGGCATCGCAGGTTGCACTACACGTTCTTAAGACCACTGAACTTAATGCACGTTGTTGCCAATCTAACTCTTCCCTAAAGGCAGCACGAGCCAATGCTTGCCAATGGTTCGCTACGGGTTGCGCACTGATCTGTTCTAAGAACCAATGCAGCTCAACGCGGGCGCCGAGTTTGAAGTAAGTTTCAGCCACTAACGCCACTGTCTTATCTTCTGTTTGCGCAATTTGGGCAATGTCTAAGGCAGAGAACAAGGTGCTCATGTTAGCCACAATCGTTGCCACAGCTTGTGGTACGTTTTCTTTGACCAAGGCATTGATCTCAGATTGGATACCTTTCGCTTCTTCTTCGACCAGATATAAATGAACATTATCTTTAATTTGTTCAAATACCGGTTTGAAGAAAGCAACGGTTTGTTCGATGCTCCAAGTGCGGTTACGGTGACGGAGGAACCAGCGGCTAGCACGACGCATATTGCGGCGTAACTGATGCAGCATTTCACCTTGAACCACAGCCGGAACGATGCCGTTTAAGTCAGTGATCGATTTAGTTAATTCTGCTAAACCAAATACTTCGCGAGCCATAGTGTAACAAATTGCCGCGTCGGCAACTGAGGCACCAGTCTCATCTTGCATACGTTGAACAAAATTCAACCCCATATCGTTGACGAGTTGATTGGCCAGCGAAGTCGCAATGATTTCGCCACGCAGTGGATGGGTTGCCATTTTGTCGCTGTATTTTTCCTGAAGTTTTTTCGGGAAATACGCGATAAGCAGTTGGCTTAACAGCGCATCTTCAGTGATTTCTGGGTTCACTAATTGCTCTTTCAGCACCATCTTCGCATAGGCAACCAATACTGATAGCTCAGGACGCGTTAACGCTCGACCACAGGCTAAACGTTCAGCTAGCTCGTCGTCAGACGGTAAGAACTCTAACGCTCTGTCCAACTTGCCTTCTTTTTCCAAATACTGAATAAAGCGGATCTGCTCTTTTAACTGCTCGGCACCGTGCACTTGGGTGACAGAGATAGTACGCGTTTGATCTTTACAGTCTTGCAGTACGATGTTGCCGACTTCTTCAGTCATTTCTTCCAGTAAACGGTTACGCTGCTTAAGCGTCAGTTCACCTTCAGTGACCATAGCGTTTAGCAAAATCTTGATGTTCACTTCGTTATCAGAACAGTCCACACCGCCTACGTTATCGACGAAGTCAGTATTGATACGACCGCCGTTAAGTGCATATTCGATACGACCTAACTGAGTACAGCCTAAGTTACCGCCCTCACCGACTATCTTAGCGCGCAGTTCGCCACCGTTGACACGCAGCGCATCGTTGGCACGATCGCCGACTTCTGCGTGGGTTTCACGGGATGACTTAACATACGTGCCGATACCGCCGTTCCAGATCAGATCCACTGGCATTTTCAGCAATTCTTTCATCAGCTCAGTTGGGGTCATAGAGGTTTTCTCTGTGGCCAACATGTGCTTCATCTCTGCCGATAATGGAATCGATTTCGATGAACGCAGGAAAATACCCCCGCCTTTTGAAATCAACTTGCTGTTGTAATCTTCCCAGCTTGAACGTGGCAGAGCGAATAAACGCGCCCGTTCATCATAACTTAATGCGGTATCTGGATTTGGATCGATAAAGATGTGCATGTGGTTAAAGGCAGCAACCAGTTTTGTATGGTTAGACAACAACATACCGTTACCGAATACGTCGCCCGCCATGTCACCTATCCCTAAACAGCTAAAATCTGTGGTTTGGCAATCAATTCCTACTTCGCGGAAATGACGTTTAACAGATTCCCAACCGCCTTTGGCCGTGATACCCATTTTCTTATGGTCATAACCGTTACTGCCACCCGACGCAAATGCATCACCGAGCCAGAAACGGTATTCGAGAGAAATCGAGTTCGCGATATCAGAGAATGTCGCAGTACCTTTATCGGCGGCAACCACTAAATAAGGGTCATCTTCATCGTGACGCACCACATCCACTGGATGAACGATTTCACCGTTCAAAATGTTATCGGTAATATCGAGCAAGGCACGGATGAAGATGCGGTAGCATTCTTGACCTTCGGTGAAGAAAGCTTCACGGCCGCCTTCCGTTGGCAATTGTTTACAAACAAAGCCACCTTTAGCGCCGACGGGCACAATCACAGTGTTTTTCACTTGCTGCGCTTTTACCAATCCCAATACTTCGGTACGGAAATCTTCACGGCGATCTGACCAACGCAAACCACCACGGGCCACTTTACCGTAACGTAAATGCACACCTTCAACCCGTGGCGAATAAACGAAGATTTCAAATTTCGGCAATGGGCGTGGCATTTCAGGGATCAGTGAAGGCATGAATTTAAACGAGATATAACTCTTCGATTCGCCTTTAGCATCCAGTTGGTAGAAGTTGGTACGCAGAGTGGCGTTAATCAAGTCTAAATAACGACGAATAATACGGTCATCATCTAAGCTAGACACTTCGTCTAAACGTAGGTTGATTTGCTCCATAAACTTGCCCAGAGTACGGGTCTTCAGTTTAGGATTGAACTTACGAATAAACATCTTCACCAACAAATCCGCGATTTGTGGGTAACGACCGAAGGTTTCTTCGATATATGACTGACTGAACGTCGCATCGATTTGACGCATGTATTTCGCATAAGCGCGCAATACCGACACTTCACGTCCGGTTAAACCTGATGCCAGAATAATGCGGTTAAAACCGTCATCTTCTAACTTCTTTTGCCACACTTGTGACAGTGCAGTTTGGAATCGGTCTTGGCTATCGGCGATATTATCTGTGTTGACGACTTTCACTGTCATCAAGAAGTCTAAGATCCAGAAAGTAGAACCGTCTGAGGTGGTGACTTCATAGGGACGCTCATTGATCACCCGCAGACCAAAGTTTTCCAGCATGGGTAGCACGTCAGAAAGATGAATAGGCTCATCTTTATGGAATAGTTTTAAACGCACTTTGTTGTCGTTCAGCGCCGCTTCCTGCGGTTGATAGAACAACATACCGAGCTTGTGTTCATCATCTAATGCTTCAAGATGTTGCATGTCAACGACGGCAGAGCTTGGCAATACGTCTTCTTTATAGCTTTGCTCAAACGCATTAACATAACGTTTAGTCAGATGTGTGCCGGCCTCTTCGCCCAGTGCACTGTTAAGCGCAGTACTTAACTTATCTTCCCACGAACGTGCCGCTTCTATTAAGTTGTTCTCTATAGCAGCCACATCTACATCCATATTATTGTTATCAACTTTGACTATGTAGTGAGTGCGGGCTAGCGTCGACTCGGAGAAATAAGTCGTAAACTCTACATCTTCTTTGCTGTTAAAGTGCTGGGCCAGAATACGTTGAGTATCTTGACGGAGTTTAGTGTTGTAACGATCCTTAGAAACGTACACTAAACAGGATAAGAAACGGCCAAACCCATCTTTGCGTACAAAGAGTTTCAGCTTGTCTCTGTCTTGCATTTCTAACACGCCATGCGCCATGTGCGCTAAATCATCAACATGGGCTTGAATGAGCTCGTCACGGGGCAAATTCTCAAGGATGTTTAGCAGGGCTTTATAGTCGTGTGAACGTGGGGTTAAGCCTGAACGATCTAACACACGCTGCACTTTTTCATTCAGCAGTGGGATTTCACGTGGGCTGCGGTTATACAGGTTTGACGCATATAAACCGATAAATCTATCTTCACCAACCACATTGCCTTTCTTATCGAAACGCTTGATGCCGATATAATCGACATACGCTGGGCGATGTACGCGGCTCTTAGCACTGCTCTTCGTGAGGACCAGTAAGCTGTGATCTAACGCTTCTTTGCGGGCACTATCAGAGAAACTAGATAACAACAAACCTTGCTCAGGTTGTGCTTTAGTGTGCTTGTTCATCAAACCTAAACTAGAGGCGATATTGGGCACTAACTCAACGTCACCTTCAATCCGCTTTAAATCGTATTGACGGTAACCTAACAGCGTAAAATGATGATTATTCAAGTAAGTCAGGAATTTAATCGCCTCTTCTAACTCTTGCTTATCACCTAGGAACGGCCGTTTTGGCAATTCCTTGATCATGTCTGCCAACTTGGCAGACATGGTTGACCAGTCATTCACCGATGCCGCAACATCAGCAAGGACAGACTGAATTTCGCGCTCTAATTCTTTGATATCAACAGCGCTACTTTGACGGTCAATTTCAATCAAGAAGACGGCGACATGTTCTGTGCTTTCAGGGCTCTGATTAAGATAAGTCACATTGGTGACACCACTTTCTGAGCGCTCAATGGCCAGTGGAGTATGTAACATCACGTGAGCCGTAATACCGATACGATTCAATGCCATACCCACTGAGTCTACCAAGAATGGCATATCAGGTTGAATAACTTCAATGATCGAATGGGTAGATTGCCAGCCATG
>JBOFUF010000502.1:0-2722 GCA_051652445.1 Shewanella sp. | reverse complement strand
AAGCCTGAACGATCTAACACACGCTGCACTTTTTCATTCAGCAGTGGGATTTCACGTGGGCTGCGGTTATACAGGTTTGACGCATATAAACCGATAAATCTATCTTCGCCAATCACATTGCCTTTCTTATCGAAACGCTTAATACCGATATAATCGACATAAGCTGGGCGATGCACGCGGCTCTTAGCGCTGCTCTTAGTGAGGATCAGTAAGCTGTGATCTAAGGCTTCTTTGCGGGCACTATCGGAGAAGCTAGATAACAACAAACCTTGCTCAGGTTGCGCTTTGGTGTGCTTGTTCATCAAACCTAAACTAGAGGCGATATTAGGCACTAACTCAACGTCACCTTCGACACGTTTCAAATCGTATTGACGGTAACCTAATAGCGTAAAGTGATGATTATTCAAGTAAGTCAGGAAGTTAATCGCTTCCTCTAACTCTTGCTTATCGCCCGGGAACGGACGTTTTGGCAATTCCTTGATCATCTCAGCCAACTTGGCAGACATGACTTCCCAGTCGTTGACTGATGAAGCGACATCGGCAAGCACAGACTGAATTTCGCGCTCTAATGCTTTGATATCAACCGTGCTGCTTTGACGGTCAATTTCAATCAAAAATACGGCGACATGCTCAGTGCTTTCAGGGCTCTGATTAAGATAAGTGACATTCGTCACACCACTTTCTGAACGCTCAATCGCCAGTGGAGTGTGCAACATCATGTGAGCAGTAATACCCATACGATTCAATGCCATACCAACTGAATCGACCAAGAATGGCATGTCAGGTTGGATAACTTCAATGATCGAGTGAGTAGATTGCCAGCCGTGTTTGGCTTGGCTAGGATTGAACACTCTCAGATGAGTGTTACCTTTTGGTGTTTTGTTCAGGGCGTTCCATAAACTGAGAACCGCACCGTATAAATCACTGTCATTACGCGCATTGAGATCGTCTTTCGACATGTGGGCATAAAGGCAGGTGGCGAACTGTTCAACTTGCTTGGCTTGTGAATTAGGGACTTTAGCGTGAATTAAACTGACTACATTTTCAAGTAGTACTGAAGGCATTGCGTCTTTCAAGGCCATGTTGCAGTTTCCTTAAGCGTCTATGGCAGCGCTTTTTTCATTATTTGTATGCTTCGGCTTAACGATCGCAGATAAACGTAATGTGATCTGGATCATCCCACGAAGTCTATTACTAAAATCGTTGTATTTCGAGGAAAATTTTCGTGGTACATCCTGTTGAAATCCAGTATTGGCGTAAACAACAAATGACAAATGACCAAACAATCGATAAAGCAGACTAAGTATTCAAACGTAAATGGGGAGCCTGGCTCCCCATTTGTAGACTCTACTTAGGTTGACGCCAGAAAACCGCGGCTAATGCAGGTAAAATAATGATGGCGCCGAGCATATTTACCACAAACATAAATGTTAACAATATCCCCATGTCCATTTGGAATTTAAGCGCCGAGAAGAACCAAGTACTGACACCAATCGCTAAAGTCAGCCCCGTAAGGATCACCGCGCTGCCACGTTCAACCAACGCCTCATAATAAGCCTGCTGTACCGGCATACCATTGGATAGCTTAGACGACATTGTCGACAGGATATAAATTCCATAATCCACGCCAATACCGACCCCCAGCGCAATAACAGGTAAGGTGCTGACTGCTAGGCCAATATCAAGTTGTGCCATTAGAGCCTGGGCCAGTGTCGATACCACGTACAGCGGAATTATCACAGCGACTGTCGCTTTCAAGGATTTAAAGCTGATTAAACATAGGACAAACACGGCACCATAGACGTAAATCATCATAGGTAACTGCGCCTCGGCCACCGCTTCGTTAGTCGCTGCCATTACCCCCACAGGACCCGATGCCAGTTTAAACTGCAGCTTATCGTTGTTCATTTTCGCAGCAACCGCTTTAACCTTAGCGACCACAGTTTCTATGGTTTCGGCCTTGTGATCTTTCATAAACAGATACACAGGCATGACAGAGCAATCGCCATTCAACAAACCTGAACTTGTGGGAATTTGGCTAATAGCCTGTACTAAACTGGCGGTGGTACGTGGCAACACTTCCCACCTTGGATTACCTTCGTTAAAGCCAGCATTCACTTTTTTAGCGACAGACGCCAGGCTCACAGTCGACTCCACCCCTGGGGTATTGCGCACTAACCACTCGAATTCATCAATTTGCGTGAGCACATCGTGATAGGTGCAAGCTTCAGGCGAAGCCTCAACAATGACGGTCATCACATCTGTCGTGATGGAGAAATGATCTGTGATAAAGAAAGTGTCTAGGTTATAACGCGAATCTTGGTGTAATGCTGGCGCTCCAGCTTGTAAATCACCAATCTTCATCTTATTGGCTTGCTGCAGGCCTACAAAATACAACACCACTGTCGCAATAATGACCACTGTCGCGTATTTAATCGTCGCAAAACGCGCTAATAAACGCCAAACCGCCTCAGTTAGGACTTCTTCAGCCGTCGGTTCTGCGTGTTTATTAACTTTGATTTCAGTAAAAGAAATCACCAAAGGCAACAGGATAAGGTTAGTGAAAATGATCACCCCCACACCGATCGATGCGGAAATTGCCAGCTCGCGAATGATGCCGATATCGATAAATAACAGCGTAATAAAACCAACAGCATCAGACAGTAATGCCACGCCCCCTGGCACGAGTAAACTGCGAAATGCCGAAGCTGCCGCCGCTTTG
>JBOFUF010000501.1:0-6780 GCA_051652445.1 Shewanella sp. | reverse complement strand
GACTCGATTAGAAGCCCATGAAATTAAAAATGGCATGCGTCCTGAATGGCTCAATATTCATCAAGCTATCGCCCATAATGAAGATATTCAGCGTAATCATCCCGATAAAGGCCAATCAATAGAGCGTGAAACGTTTCTGCTAAAACAGATAGTATTGGAATGTTTGTAAGTTTTATGAAAAAAAATCATAATGTTAATCTGTGATTTTATTTCATATCAAACATAGTTGACTTGGCTTGTTGGCGATTGAACACCGTTATTTTATAAGGCTATTTCTCACTCTTTTGTCGCGGTAAGGAAGGCAATGCAGATTATTTTATTGACCCACAAACGCGAGTTAACCCGCAAAACAAATACTGGCCAACTCGCGTTAGCCGCATTCCCTGAACAGGTGAAAAGCATCGTCTGGTCGAGAACGGCGCCTAATAACGATTTAGTGGCCATGCTGGCATCCCAGCAGGCCAAATTGTTATTTCCAGCAAGCGATACTGAGTCTGCTGTGCCCATTGATATTCACGCCTTAAATACAGATTTAATTGGGCCAGCGTTATCGAACTCGCCAGGGTTGTTACCACCCGCGCCATCCACAGGTATAGCAGAACAGCAAGTGCCTAATCAGGTGGTGATTTTAGATGCGACCTGGCAGGAGGCGCGTAAGATGCTGCGCCAGAGCCCCTATCTTAAAACAGCAGCACGGATTAGTTTGCCGCCACTTATACCTGGATCCGCCTTAATATTGCGGCGTAATCAGCAAGAAGGGGGCTTGTGTACCGCAGAATGTATTATTGCGCTTTGGCACCAGCATGGCAGAGCAGAACAAGCGACGGTATTAGCGTCGCTGTTCACGGAATTGAATCACAGTCAGTTAAATCACGGTCAGATAAATACACAGAAAGTGACTCATGGCACCACCGAGCACAAACAAATGCCAAATAGCATGGTTGAATGGAATGCGTTTACCGACGTAGAACACCACCCCTAAAGTGTAAAATAACCCACCTAAGATCAATAGATTAAATCCTACCTCTGACATCGCTGCCGTTAAATCACCGATTACAGTGACACATAGCCAACCCATGACGAGGTACATCACTAAGCTTAACTTTTTTAATTTGTGAATAAACAGCGTCTTAAATAGCATCCCACCAATAGCAAGCGACCAAATGGCCGTTAAAATCACTATCGACTGGGTGCCCTGTAAGCTTATCAGCATTAAAGGTGTGTAAGTTCCTGCAATCAAACAGTAAATAGCGCAGTGATCGGCGATTTTCAGTTTATGTTTCCAGCCTGAATGGCTAACGCTGTGATATAACGTCGAGCATAGGAAAAGCACTATGATGCTCGCACCATAAATGGTTACGCCCGTAAGTTGAATTAGTGTTAGGTGATCTTGCCCTTTAAGCAGCATCAGCACCAATGCCAAAATCCCCGTAATGACACCTAGGCCATGGGATGCACTGTTAGCGATCTCTTCTTTAATACTATATTGCCCAAGCTTAGCAGGAATATTGGCTGGGTTTTGCTGTTCGATAACACTTTGACTTGACATGGTAGATACACACTCGCAAACGATAATAACGGAGTCTATCAGTTAGAAAAATAAATCACTATGTTTAAGCTTACGCTTGTAAGCTAAAGCTCTGTACTCGGCTGCTATTTTTCATCTTTTAGATTTTTAACACTGGCCCAATTTCCAACCTTATATCATCTTGACTATATAGCGCGACGCTATTGGCACTCGCTTGAGTATTTCGCTGCCAAGGTTAAGGCCTTGTACTGGCGGGAACACCCCAAAAGTCATGCTATCGGATTTAGGTTTAGTACAAATGATTTGTGCCTTTAGACTTTTTAATCATCAGCTTGATATCAGTATGTCGACAAGGGAAACCCCTGAGCTGAGGGATAATCTGTTACCACTTGGAATGACTCAAATCAGTGCGGGCAGTTCGACACAACCGGGGGGCTATCAAGCACCCAACAGTCAACTCGATCAATTTGAGATAAGCGATGATCGCAGTGTCGAGCAAGTCATCGAACAGATGCAACGGCAGGGGTTTAATCCGGTATTTAAGGATTGGGAAGCCAATTGGATCAGTGCATAAATCAGGCTGTAAATAAATGGGGAGAATGCGGATTAAATCTGTACTTTCCCCTATAACTGGTCAATAATTAACCCATTAATCACAGCGTGCGGAATACCGTTATGCAAATTCAATCTGCTTATTCATCCGGTCTGCAAGGTTTGCAAAGTGCTCAATCTGGGCTCACTCAAGCAACAATAGATGTGGCTAAACCGACACCGACACCGACGCAAAGTACGGCTCCGGCTGAATCTACAAGAGATGTTGCTGAGCCTGATAAACCCTCAGCATTACTTGCCGCTAATGAATCATTAAGACAAGGGGAAGCATCAACACAAGTGATTGAAACTGATTCTGAAACGATAGGTTCGATCATTAATATTAAGGTGTAAATATCATGTCGGTTGTGGCGCTATCACCTAAGGTTGGATCGCCATCCTCTTCATTTTCGGCACATGATAAGACGCTAAGCTCGAATCTAAGCCAGAATCACGCTAATCGCACTTATCAAGGAGCCAGCGCTGGAACAGCAGGCTCTACCAAAACGGAAGCGAGTGGTGCCCATGAACTACAGGTTACTGGAACTTCATCTGCTCCAGTTCAAGCCACACCTATTACTTCATCAACTGCTAACGTTTCCCCATCACTCCACTCATCACCAAATGCGTCTTTTGCTGCTTCTAGTGCTGTCTCATCCACTGCTGCACCTGTAGTTCCTGTTCTGAATGGTGTAAGCCAAGCACACAAGGTTAATTCTTTTTCCGTACCAACGCCAAGAAGCCATTCCCCGGTCGATACGTTAACTTACCGAGCGAGCTTGCATGTCAATGCGAGTTTTAGTTTGTTAACAGGACCAAAAACCATTGCTGGTGTGCGCGGGGGACAGATTGCGATACCTGTTTCTACTCAGGTATTTTCGCCAGATGCGAGTACGAATAACAGCGGACTTGGGATAAATTCCTTGGCGACAATAAGTCCGAATCTCAGCGTAACGGATGATGTTTTGCCAATAATGCCTGATTTAGCCGCAGTGTTTGGTCCACAAACTGTCGTTACTGGAGCAGCGTTTACTGCAGCAGAGTTAGTAGGTCCCACTACGTCCGATTTTGTAAACAACAGTTCTGTCATCAACAGTTCTGTAAATAATCGTATAGCAACGAGTGCAGAGTCTTTTGGCCTATCAAACTCTGCGCAGGCAGCTCAATCTCCTAACCATGATGTTGCTCAACCGACTGTTCTGGAAAAATTTACTCAAGTTTTCGGTGACGCTCAAACTCAAGCTAGTTCTGTAGATACTCCTGCGACAGCGTCTAACCCAGATGATAGTCAACAAGTCTTAGCTGCTGTCTTTGCCCCAAATGATCATCAGCTTGAAAAGCAAATACAGAAAGAAGACTCGCAGCAACAGCAAATAGCAGCAGAAGAGGCAAAGCGGCAATCATTGGTTCAGCAGGCTCAAGAACAAGATATACAAGCCCAAGAGAAAGCACAGGCTCAACAGCAACAGCAAGTCGATGAGCTTAAAACTCGAGATGCAGGGGTTAAAGCCCATGAGCATGCCCATGCAACCGTTGGAGGACAATACGCTCAGAGCCCGAGTTTTAAGTATGAAAAGGGGGCGGATGGCCAACGTTACGCCACCGATGGCGAAGTGCAGATTGATGTTTCTCCTGTGGGAGGTGATCCGCTTGCAACGATAAACAAAATGAAACAAGTTTATGCTGCAGCAATGGCTCCTGTTGACCCGTCATCGGCGGATATCCGTGTTGCCGCGCAAGCTTTGCAAACAATGAATGAAGCTAAGGCGATGCAGGCAGAGGAGCGACAAAAACAGATTGTTGACTTGCAAACGACTCAAATATTAATAGGCGCTGATACTCAAATTAAAGAGTTGCCACCGTTAGAAAAACATACAGCTGTAGTGACGGGAGGTGTTGATGAGTCAGGTCATATTGCTCAGCCCCAAGAGGCGGTATCTACCCCTGTATCTACTGCGCTTGATAAGCTAATACAAGCGATCGAGGCGCAAACGGCCAACACGGGAGTCATTGATACGGGGCCTAAAACCTCTTCTGATATCAGTGACTCAGTCACTACATCGACCACAGTTGAAACCATTGCGCCACCGACCGCAACCTTAGCATTTGCAGAGGCTTCAACATTTGCGGATTTAGCGACGGGTTTTATTCCAAGACCCGATAGCACTGCAAGCCGTTATTATGCTGCGGTTGCACAAGCCAGTTCTGCACCTATCAGTGCTAGCACGAATACGAATGTGTCTTTGCAGAGCGAGTTATATGTGGAAGATGACCTCTTGGCGCAGACAGGATTTATTCAGCCGCAATACTTGGGTTATCAACAAGCGAGCTATGTCGACTTTAGTGTGTAAGATTAGGCTTTAACTATTCCCATGAGTGGCTTTCATGCTCTGTTTCGAAACAATTTTTCAGCACTCAGCACTCAGCACTCAGAATTTAGTCAGTAGTTGGCACTTATCGTTTTACTCACTCCCATTGATAACTCGTTTGGTATCTTGCTATTAATGACGATTCGTCGTTTCAATTCCATGCTGTTTTAAAATCAAAGAAGCCAGCCGTTTTGATGCCGGCCCTTGGTTGTCGCGATTGGGGATCACTAGACTCAGCATAATGCGACGTTTTTGACTGCCCTCAAGCTGTAACCGTACTAAATTGCCTGAAGCCAATTCTTCTTGGACTAAGAAAGAGGGGATCCAACAGAAACCAATTCCTTGATTTAAAATAACTTTAGCCTCATGGAAGTTAGAGACTGTCCAACGTTGCTCAGCTTTGAGCCAGCCAATATCAATGTTGGATTGCACGCCTGTATCTTTGATCACTAACTGTAAATATTGTGCCAGTAGCTTGTCGTCTTCAATGGTGCCTAAGTCTGCGAGTGGATGACTTGGGTGAGAGACGAGATAAAGTTCTTGCTCGCATAGCGGTTCTGATAAGTATCCTTTTGGGGGGGCGCCTGCACAAATAGCAATATCGACTTTACTCTGCACAATGAGCTCTTGGGTGCCAGTGATCACTGAGTCCAGCATAATAATACGAGTGCCACGACTGTAGGGTAAAAATGCATTGAGGGCACACACTAAGCTTTCCATCGGATAGATAATTTCACGCGCAATGGTCAGTGTAGGCTCCCAGCCTTGTTCGAGATTACTCGCGAGTTGTTCTAACTCGTTAACGGCTTGGCTAACATGCCGTGAGCGGCGCAGCAGTACTTCCCCCTGTTGGGTGAGGTAGGCTTTACGGCCCTTAACTTCGAGTAATTCAATGCCTAACTGATGTTGTAATTTAGCCACTGCATGGTTAAGTGACGATTGGCTCTTATTGAGTTTCTCGGCGGCTTGGGCATAGCCACCAAAATCGACTACCGCTTGCAAAATACGCCATTGTTCTAAGGTAGATTTAGCACGAGTCATTATAATCTCAAAAAAACGATAGCTTGAGGGCTAATAGTGACCATTCGTTACGACTTTTTCAATCTTTTCAATCAAATATTATCCTCACCATTGGTGCTTCTGGCTTGACCTGTTCCTGACATACTTGAAATCCTTTGGATCAGGGCAGCGCTATCAACGGGGGTGCCAATGATCGCTTTTAATTGCTCTTCTAGGCTTAACGAGTCTTCATTCACGACGAGTAAATTGAATAATGTGTGTTTGTCTTGGTAGTTTAATGTGGATTGAGCAATCAGCTGAGCTAGCGATGCTTGCCAGAGTGATTGGTAATAGAGCGGTCCTTCGTTGGCGATAGCATTGAAACTATAAGGATAATCCTGTGTTTGTCGCCAATCTTGACCAAAGCTGGCAGTAAACTCTGCACCGAGATCGGGATAGGCTTGTGTATTTGAGTGTTGATAAAAGTTGACTGCAATCTTAGCGCGAAAGACTTTGAGCTGCTTTGAATAAGCTTTAGCCAGCGTTTCACGTTCGTGTAAATAGGTGTGCTCAAACTGCGGAAAGAGTTGATGGCGTAATACTTCGGCTAACCACAGACTCGCTACAAAACGGCTGTCCTGACTTTGTCCCATGGCATTATTGAGGTAGAAATGGCTCGCTTTAGCAAGGGAAGTGACCGCCTCTGCGATAGACTCGGTTAATTGCTCAATGTCTTTGTAGTGACTCAACTGCGGCTTGAGCGCTAAAGCCTGTTGTCCAAATTGCTGGCCGAGTACACTCTGGCGTAATGTCTGCTGTTGACTCGTTTGCTGTGTATTACGGTTATAAGTCACATAGATTTCACCTAATAATCTTTGCTGGTGGTAGACCCTGACGATATGCGGCCGATTGGGATCGGCAGGTCTTTTCTCAACCTTAGCGGCTTCTATGGTCGCAAACTGCAAACCAAATGCTTGCAGATGCACAAAGCTGCGGTTCAAAATATCAGCGGTTTGCCATGTTGGTCCCTTGGCTGATGCTTGTTGTAACAGGGTTTGTCCAATATCCCAGGGGGTAACGTGCAAATTTTGGGTCTGGCTATCGAGGAAGGCTTTGACTAATTCAGGGGACGATAACTGCTGCGAACTGAGGACTAATGCGCTGTAATCGGCAAAGCCGGCTGCGGTGGCGGCTTGTTGGCGCTGCTCTGCAATGCGCTGTAATGCTGTTTGATTGGTGTTACTGGCTCTGGCTTGGTAGGCCTGCCAAACATGTTGACGACATACCGCGTTT
>JBOFUF010000500.1:0-2486 GCA_051652445.1 Shewanella sp. | reverse complement strand
GCCGATTTAACTCTTTGGCTTTTTAGCCTTCCAGTGGCGAGTGTTATAGATAAATTCGGGTAATAACACCGTAAGCCAAGCGACAAGGCGCCAGCGTTTGGTGACATAGACACGGCGTTTGCCTTGTTTCATCGCCTTGATGATCTGTGCTGCAACGTGTGGCAATGGCGCAAGCCACATCGTGCTTTGTTGCATGGCGGCTTTATCGAGTAAACCGAGTTGGATATCGGTAATGGTAATCGGTAACTTAAGGCGCTGAGCATGCATACTTAAGCCCTCAAGGTAATTTTGCCCAAAGGCTTTTGAAGCATGATAGGCCACACTCGGTCCGCCGCGCAGGCCCGCAATCGAGTTGATTGCCGCCAATTGGCCATAGCCTTGCTCGCGAAAGAGTCTAAATGCCGTATTGCAGATAGCGGCAAACCCGCGCACATTGACATCGATAATGTCTTGCTCAGGCTGCCAAGGGAGTTCGGGGTCATAGCTATTGAGACCCGTATTGACTAAGACTAAGTGTGCGCCGCCAAGACTCTGCCAAACGGATTCAAGTTGCTTGATGATGGCTTGAGGTTGTTCAATTTGAAGTGCAAATACTTGTACTTTTGTTGGCAAGGATAAGGCAAAATCCCGTAGTGATTCTGGATCTTGGGCGAATAAGGCTAATTCAACCTGTTGATCTGCCAATTGCTTTGCAAGTTCACGACTTAATTGTGAGCTAGCTCCCACAATGATTGCAGTTGCTTGGATCATAAATTTTTCGGCAACGAAATGGTGGCTTATGATAGAAAGTTATGCTCGCCAAGACAAGATTTATAGCTTGGGCGTGTGGACATCTAGAAGTCTTTATGTATGATTAGGAGAAATATAATGAACACATGGTTGCGTTTAAGCGCCTTGAGATTAACAGCGTTAGCATTAATGGCGGTAATGGGGGGATCGGGTTGTGCGACACCGAATGCTACCGTGGAGATAAAAGGTCAGACCTTGTATCGCGAACGGATAGCCTTACCTGCCGATGTTAAAGTCATAGTGCAGCTGCTTGATGTCTCAAAAATGGATGTGCCAGCCATAGTGATGGCAGAGCGCGAGCAACAAGGTGCAGCAACACCTACGCCATTCAGTTTTGTGATTGCTAAGGATCAGTTTCAACCCGGGCACACTTATGCTATAGGTGCACGGATAATGCTCGGAGATAAGTTATTGTTTATTAATACTCAAGCTTATCGTATTGACCTTAATTCCACAGAGGCTATGACGGTTCTGCTAGAGAAAGTCGGTGGCTAGTTAGCCTGCTCAAATGTGAGCTGACATATGCGCCGAATCCGTTGGTATTTACGAACAGAAGAGGCGCGGTATGCCGGTTAGAATTCCAGATCATCTGCCTGCAGCAGAAGTGTTAGAGTCAGAAAATATTTTCGTTATGTCTGAGACGCGGGCGGCGAATCAAGATATCAGGCCGATGAAGGTGCTGATTTTGAACTTGATGCCGAACAAAATCGAGACCGAAACCCAGTTATTACGCTTACTGGGTAACACCCCTTTACAAGTCGATGTGGATTTACTGCGCATTCACGACAAAGAGTCCAAGCATACTTCCATCGACCACATGAATACGTTTTACCGTGACTTTGAAGATGTGCGCCATAAAAATTACGATGGTCTTATCATCACCGGTGCGCCGCTTGGACACATCGATTTCGAAGATGTGGGTTATTGGGATCATATCCGTGAAATCATCGATTGGTCCCAAGAGCATGTCACCTCAGTGTTGTTTTTATGCTGGGCAGCCCATGCGGGCTTGTATCATCTCTATGGTTTACATCGAAAAATATTGCAACAGAAGCGCTCTGGTGTATTTGTACACAGGCGCACTTGTCAGCATTTTCCGCTGTTACGTGGTTTTGATGATGAGTTCTTTGCCCCCCATTCGCGTTTTGCCGAGATGGATGTAGAAAACATTAGACACCACCCGCAGTTGCAAGTGTTAGCCGAATCTGATGAGGCCGGGGCCTATTTGGTGTTAAGTCGCAATAATCGTAATGTGTTTGTCATGGGACACCCTGAATATCAAAAATCGACCTTAAACGATGAATACTATCGGGATTTAGCCCAAGGCTTAACGCCAAATGTGCCACAAAACTATTATCGAAATAATAATCCAGAAGCCGAAGCCATTGCCCGCTGGCACAGCCACGGTAGTTTGTTGGTCAGTAATTGGCTCAATTATTACGTTTACCAGTTAACGCCTTATGACTTAAGTGATATGACGGCGATGACACCGTGGGAATTGCGCTAAGGTTTTGTTTCGCCTTTTATGGTGATGTGGTCACATGGATGTGACTTAAGCTGATACCCAAAAGCACTTAATTTATCTCTCCCTTAAAGCCAACTTTCCACGCTTAACGGCGCTGAATCCCTGCCTTGCTGTAAATCCTTACTGACAATTTTCACCCGATAAAATCGACACATTAGACCAAGGAATACTT
>JBOFUF010000499.1:0-5232 GCA_051652445.1 Shewanella sp. | reverse complement strand
CCACTGTGGATACATTTAAAATGGACCAAACTGCCCAACGTTCTTGGCGTACTCTTAACGTTTGCGTGTTTATTTTAGCCACATTAACGGCTTGTCAAAAGCACGTAACAGAGCAGCCAACAGCAGCGCTCCCCGTAGTGAGCAGCCAAACGCTGATACAAACCGCAAGCTACGAACACTTGCAAACGTTTAGTGGGACCATTCGTGCCGGTAACACCGCAGGCGTAAGCTTTGAGTTGACGGGAAAGTTAACCCATTTGCAGGTCGCTTCTGGGAGTAAAGTTAAGCTAGGGCAAATACTTGCGGTACTCGATACACGATTACTTGAGGCTGAGCGACAAGAAATCCAAGCCAGTCTGGCGCAAACTCAAGCGGATGTCGATCTGGCCACCAGCACCTTAAAACGTAACCAAGAATTGAAAAAATCGGGCTATCTCTCTGAGCAGCTATTAGATGAAAATCGCTCACAACTAACCAGCTTAGCCGCAGCGAAAAACCGCCTACTTGCCTCTCAGCAGGCCAATCAACTTAAGCTCGATAAATCCATTTTAGTGGCCCCCTTCAACGGCACGATAAGCCAAAGACTGCATAACTTGGGCGAAGTGGTTGCCGCGGGCAGCCCTATCTTCACCTTAGTGGGTAACATCAATCCCGAAGCTTATATTGGCGTACCTGTTGCGTTAGCGGAGCAATTTCACACCAAACAGCCAGTGCAAGTCAGTGTACAAGAACAAACCTTTATTGCTGAGATTGCCGGGATCAGTGCCGAAGTGAATCCCGTCAGCCGGACGCTACAACTGAGAATCAGCCTGCCCAGCAATGCGAGTGTGATTAATGGCGACATCGCTTATTTGCATCAACAACAGCAAATTCAGCAAACGGGCTATTGGGTGCCCATTTCCGCACTGACAGATGGTATTCGTGGATTATGGAACCTGTATGTGATCGCAAACGACAAACAGCAAGCCACTATAGAGCGCCGAGATGTCCAAATCCTCTATACCACACAAGACATGGCTTACATTCAAGGTGCAATTGCGCCCAATGAAGTCTACGTCAGCCAAGGGCTGCATAAGCTCGTCGTTGGCCAAACCGTGTCCCCTATTGCAGCAGTGACGAGGCAGTGATGATTAAAGCCTTTGTTGAAAATGGCCGCTTAGTCAGCCTCGTTATTGCGTTATTACTTGTCGCAGGCTTTGGGGCGATATCCAGTTTGCCACGCACCGAAGATCCCCACATTACTAATCGTTTCGCCTCTGTGATCACGCCTTACCCTGGCGCATCGGCCGAACGGGTTGAAGCCTTAGTCACTGAAGTGCTTGAAAATCAGCTCAGGCGCTTAGAAGAAATCAAGTTGATCCAATCGACCTCTCGGCCTGGCATTTCAGTCATACAATTAGAATTAAAAGACACCGTTAACACGACGGCCCCCGTATGGTCTCGGGCGCGGGATTTATTGGCAGATGCTAAAATTAACTTACCAGCAGCAATCCCCCTCCCCACACTCGATGATCAAATGGGTTATGCCTACACGGCAATTTTAAGCTTAGTGTGGAACAGTCATACGCCCGTGAAAGTAGATATGCTAAACCGTTATGCAAAGGAACTGCAGAGTCGACTCAGACTGTTATCGGGCACGGATTTTGTCAAACTGTATGGCGCTCCGAGTGAAGAAATGCTCGTGCAGCTTGATGGTAACAAGATGAGCCAGTTACAACTCACTCCTGCGGCCATCGCCCATATTCTCAGCGGCGCCGACAGTAAAATTGCTGCCGGTGAAATCAACAACCGTGAATTTCGTGCCTTAGTCGAAGTCTCTGGCGAACTGGACTCGTTAACTCGGATCCGCCAAGTACCGCTTAAAATAGATAGCCAAGGGTACATTATTCGCCTTGGTGATATCGCCAGCGTTACTCGCCAAACTCAAACGCCTGCCGATAGCTTAGCGTTAGTCAATGGAGAACAAAGCGTATTGGTGGCGGTACGAATGATCGATAATACCCGTGTCGATCTGTGGCAAGCACAAGTCAATAAGGTCGTTGACGAACTCAATCGCGAAGTCCCCGCCAATATCCAGATCCAGTGGTTATTTGAGCAAAACAGTTATACCAGTGATCGCCTCGGCGGCTTAGTCATCAACCTGCTGCAAGGCTTTGTGCTCATCTTAGCGGTACTGTTACTTACCCTAGGCTTAAGGAATGCCATTATCATCGCGCTTTCCTTACCGCTAACCGCATTGTTCACCTTAGCCTGCATGAAATACGTCGGCTTACCGATTCACCAAATGTCGGTCACAGGCCTCGTCGTCGCCCTTGGGATCATGGTGGACAATGCCATTGTCATTGTCGATGCCATATCACAAAGACGTCAACAGGGCATGGGCCGTTTAGCCGCAGTGACTGAAACCTTACATCACCTTTGGCTGCCTTTAGCGGGTTCAACGATGACCACCATTTTAGCTTTTGCGCCCATAGTACTCATGCCCGGCGCCGCGGGGGAGTTTGTCGGTGGCATTGCCATATCCGTGATGTTTGCGTTATTGGGCTCTTACATTATTTCCCATACATTGATAGCAGGGCTTGCGGGACGTTTTAGTCATGAAGGTAAACAGGATGCTTGGTATCAACACGGGATCAGCCTGCCACTGTTGAGCCGATATTTTCAAGCGAGCCTGAGGTTCGCCCTAACGCGCCCTATTCTCAGCGCGGTACTGATTGGCATTACCCCCCTATTAGGCTTTATCGCCTCTGGCAAGATGACTGAGCAATTTTTTCCGCCATCAGACAGGGACATGTTCCAAATTGAGGTCTATCTTGCGCCCCATGTGAGTTTAGAAAACACCTTAAGCCAAGTGCAGCTGATGGATAAAAAACTCCACGCCGTCAGCGGTATTACCCAAGTCAATTGGGTCGTGGGCGGTAACACCCCCTCATTTTATTACAATCTAATACAGCGCCAACAAGGTGCAACCAACTATGCACAGGCCATGGTGAAGGTGACCGACTTTGAGCGTGCCAATGAACTGATCCCTGAATTACAACAGCAATTTGATCGCGAGTTTTTGCAGGCACAAGTGATCGTACGGAAACTCGAGCAAGGTCCTCCCTTTAATGCGCCGGTCGAGCTGATGATATTTGGCCCGAATCTAGATACGTTACGCTCACTTGGCGACGAGGTACGCCAAATCTTCGCGCAAGCACCGGACGTGCTCCATACCCGTGCGACCTTGAGTGCTGGCGCGCCTAAACTGTGGCTACAAGTCAATGAAGATGCCAGTTTAATGAGTGGCTTAAGCCTGACTGACATCGCCAAACAGATCCAAATGTCGACCACGGGCGTTATCGGTGGCAGCGTACTTGAACAAACAGAATCCTTACCCGTACGAGTTCGGCTCGGTGATGGCAGTCGCGAGCAAGTCACGCGTCTGTCCGAAATTCAATTAGTGACACCTTCGGGTGAGTCGGTCGCACTCTCTGCCCTTGCCCACAATCAAATGCAAGTGAGTCGCGGCGCCATTCCAAGGCGTAACGGCCAAAGGGTGAATACCATCGAAGCCTATATTGTCAGTGGTGTATTACCTGCCACAGTGCTCAATGATGTCAAAGATAAGCTGGCACAATTACCGCTGCCATCGGGCTATAGGATTGAAATTGGTGGGGAAAGCGCCAAGCGTAACGAAGCCGTCGGTAATTTACTGTCCAATGTGATGCTAGTCGTCAGCTTATTATTGGCGACTGTAGTGCTATCGTTCAACTCCTTTAGGCTCACGGCCATTATCTTGTTGAGCGCAATACAATCAGCAGGACTGGGGCTATTAGCGGTGTTTTTATGTGGTTATCCCTTTGGATTTCCTGTCATTATAGGTTTACTGGGATTGATGGGACTGGCCATTAACGCTGCGATTGTGATCTTGGCCGAACTCGAAGATGTCCCCAATGCTAGACTCGGCGATAGGGAAACCATAGTCTCTACTGTCAGCAGCTGTGGTCGCCATATCAGTTCAACCACTATCACCACAGTCGGTGGATTTATACCACTCATTATTGCGGGCGGCGGGTTTTGGCCGCCCTTTGCCATTGCTATCGCGGGCGGTACGCTGCTAACCACCTTACTGTCTTTAGTGTGGGTTCCCACTATGTATTTACTACTAATGAAACCCAATAAGGTACACACACAATCCGCTATCCGAGCGTAAATCGCATCGCACTTCGACATTGAATACGGGCGGAACGTGTCAACCTCACTTGAACCGGCTTATTAAAAATTAAGTTACTTTTGCGATTGCTCGCTTCTGTGTTGGGAAGTTAACGCCTTTCTCCACGGTGGCTTTTTCTGCATCCTCTGGGATCGGATAATTCAATATTCTACTGACTCGAATATTGAATATTAAACCTGTGCTGTATACCTTGACTATCAGGACTCGCCACCGATATGACGGTTAGCCATACTGCGCAAAACCCGAAAGGGAGCTAAAAATAAAAAACCCCGCCAGTGCGAGGTTTTTAAAGTGAGTTTAGACGTTACTTGGCATCATCTGCCGTTCTGTCCATGTTCTCCGTATTTTCAAGCCATAAGGCGTTGATTATGCCGAAAGAACAGGCCAACAAAACCCCTAATATCCACGCAAAATACCACATCGTCGATGCTCCTTAATTCTGACTCATCATTAATAGAGTGAGGCTTTATTGTCTTCAATATGTTTGCGATTTAAGCGGCCAAACATCTTGAAGTAGGTCCAAACCGTGTAACTCAACACGATTGGAACAAAGATAATCGCAGCCCACGTCATGACCGTTAAGCTCATTTTACTCGCAGTAGCATCCCACATTGTTAAGCTCACATTAGGATCTAATGACGATGGCATCACAAACGGGAACATAGCGGCACCGCAAGTTAAAATCACCATCGCAACGGTCAGAGAGCTAAATAAGAACGCAAAACCTGAACGATTGAATCTGCTTACGATAACCACTAGCAGCGGCAATACCACACCCAAGATAGGGAATAACATGGTCACAGGGTATTTGTCATAGTTCGCTAACCAAGCACCCGCTTGAATGGCAACCGTTTTAGTCGTTGGATCTGACACGCCATAATGATCTAATGCCGACGTGACAACATAGCCATCAATACCGATGATCAACCACACTCCAGCGCCAGCAAATAACACCGCAACTAACAAACCACAGATTTGAGTCGCTTTAGTAGCACGAACCCGTAATTCACTCTCGG